>DASWOS010000490.1:0-6656 GCA_036398645.1 Dokdonella sp.
GCCGCGCATCCGAACGCGCGCTTCACGGTCGCGGCGCGGCAGGCGCCGAGCTGGTCGCCGGCCGCGGAGCACCCGGAAGGCGTGCCGATCTCCGCGATCGTGTTCGGCGGGCGCCGTCCGTCGCTGATCCCGCTCGTGTTCGAAGCGCGCGACTGGACGCACGGCGTGCTCGTCGGCGCCGCCATGGGTTCGGAGACGACCGCCGCGGCGACCGGCGCGGTCGGCGTGCTGCGCCGCGACTCGATGGCGATGAAGCCGTTCTGCGGCTACAACTACGGCGACTACTTCGCGCACTGGCTGTCGTTCGACACGCCCGCCGCGCGGCTGCCGAAGATCTTCCACGTGAACTGGTTCCGCAAGAGCGCCGACGGCAAGTATCTGTGGCCCGGCTACGGCGACAACCTGCGCGTGCTCGAATGGATCATCGGCCGCTGCGAAGGCAAGGCGCACGCCGTCGAGACGCCGATCGGCCGCGTGCCGACGCGCGGCGATCTCGACCTCGGCGGACTCGACCTCGGCGGCCGCACGGTCGACGCGCTGCTTGACGTCGACGTCGACGGCTGGCGCGCCGAGATCGACGACATCTGCGCCTACCTCGACTCGTTCGGCACGCGCACGCCGGCGAAGCTGCGCGACGAGCAGCGGCGCGTCGCCGCCGCGCTCGCCGCGGCCGCGGCGCCGGCGCCGCGCGCCGTCGCGTCGTGACCGCGCCGCGCTGACGCCGCCGCGGCCGTCGCGCGCCGCGCGCCGCGCCGTCCCCTCACTTCTTCCGTGGATGCCCTGATGAGTGCCGTGCAGCCGAACATCGACGTTCTCTACGACCGTGCGCGCGAATGCATGAGCGCCGGCGCCTACGAGGACGCCGCGGCGACCTACCGCACGATCCTCGAGATCGATCGCCAGCAGCCGATGGCCTGGCTCGCGCTGTCCTCGTACGCGTACGCCGGCGGCCGCTTCCGCGCCGCCGTCGAGCGGGCGCGCTCGGCGGCGGTCATGATGCGCGAGAGCGGCCGCTACGACGGCGTCGCCGCGCTCGCGCATCATCTGCAGAGCCTCGGCGAGTCGGGCTTCGCCGTGCAGCTGATCCACGGCGTGCGCTGGTCGCAGGCGTCGACGCCGGAGAACGCGTTCGGCCTCGCGCAGTGCCTCGGCCTCGCCGACCAGCACGGCGCCGCGCTCGAGCTGATCGACCTCGCGGTCGCGCGCCACGGCACGACGCCGATGCTGAGCTATCTCAGGGCGACGACGCTGCGCCATCTCGGCCGCTCCGCCGAGGCGACCGCGGAATACCGGCGCTGCCTCGAGCTCGAGCCCGCGCACGCGCCCGCGATGCTGATGCTCGCCGAGCACGATGCGCGCGCGGACACCGCCGGCCAGCTCGCGCACGTGCGCCGTGCGCTCGAGCAGGTCGACGCGGACGCGCCGCAACGCACGATCTTGCTCTACGCGCTGTTCACGCTGCTCGACGCGAGCGGCGAGGACGGCGCATGGGCCGCGCTGCGCGACGGCATGGCGTCGAAGCGACGCGCACTCGACTACGACGGCGCGCGCGAGCAAGCCACGTACGACGACGTCGCGGCGCTCTGCGACCGCGCGTTCGTCGCCGCGGCCGCGGATGCGCGGCCCGGCGCGCCGGAGCACGTGCCGATCTTCGTGCTCGGCCTGCCGCGGACCGGCACGACGCTGCTCGAGCGCATGCTCGGCAATCACAGCGAGGTCGCGTCGGCCGGCGAGCTCAACGACTTCCATCACCAGCTCTGCTGGCAGGCCGACCTCGTCGCGGAACGGCCCGCCGATCCGGCGCTGCTCGCGGCGTGCCGGACGCTCGACTTCGGCGCGATCGGCCTCGGCTATCTGCAGCGCACGCGCTGGCGCGTCGGTACGAAGCGCTGCCTGATCGACAAGTTCCCGCGCAACTTCGTCTATGCCGGCCTGATCCGCAAGGCGCTGCCGCAGGCGAAGCTGGTCTGCCTGCTGCGCAACCCGATGGACGCGTGCTTCTCGAACCTGAAAGAGCTGTTCGCCGGCGATTTTTATCCGTACAGCTACGCGCCGCTCGAGGCGGCGGACCACTACCTGCGCTTCCGCCGGCTGCTGCGGCACTGGGACGAGGTCATGCCGGGGGCGATCCTGACCGTGCGCTACGAGGAGCTCGTGCGCGAGCCGGAGCGCGTCATGCGCGGCGTGCTCGCACACTGCGGGCTGCCGTTCGAGCGCGACTGCGTCGATCCGTCGCGCAATGCGTCGCCGTCGGCGACCGCGAGCAGCTCGCAGGTACGCGCGCCGCTGCACACGCGCGGCATCGGCGCCTGGCGCCGCTATGCGGAGCCGCTCGCGCCGATGCGGGAACGGCTCGAGGCCGGGTTGCCGCCGGACGAGCCGGTCGCCGACCCCGGCTGACGCGGCGGCGGCGCCGGCCGACGCGCCGACCGCGGCGGCGTGCACGCCTAAACGTTCTTCGTCGAATCCGCATCGAACCGGGCAATATGAGCGCCTGTCTCGCGATGCCGTTGATCATGACCGAAGCGCCGCGCACGGAACCGGCGGATGCCGACTTGGTCCGCCGCGCCGTGGCCGGCGACGTGCGCGCGTTCGAAGCGCTGTACCGGCGCCACGCGGCGCGCGTGCACGGCGCCGTCTGGCGCCTGTCCGGCATGAACGAGGCGCGTGCGCAGGAACTGACCCAGGAAGCGTTCGTCCGCGCCTGGCAGAAGCTCGGCAGCTTCCGCTTCGAGAGCGCGTTCTCGACCTGGCTGCACCGGCTCGCCGTCAACGTCGCGCTGATGGACTTGCGCTCGCGCGACCCGGAAGATGCGCTCGACGACGACGCGCTCGAGGCCGCCGGCGAGCCGGTCACGCCGTTCTGCGCCGGCGAGCGCGCCGATCTCGAGCGAGCCGTCGCGAAGCTGCCGCCGCGTGCACGCGCCGTGCTGGTCCTGCACGACGTCGAAGGCTGGAAGCACGAGGAGATCGGCCGCGAGCTCGGCATGGCGGTCGGCTCGTCGAAGGCTCAACTGCACCGCGCGCGCGGACTGCTGCGCGCGATGCTCGGATAGTCGGATAGCTTGGGAAGCCCACGATGAACGAGTTCGAGATCCAGCGCCGGCTGCGCGACTTGAACGCGCCGCGCGCACCGCAGGCCGATCTCTGGCCCGGCATCGCCGCGCGCATCGCTGCGCCGGCATCGACGCCGGCCGCCCGGCGGCACCGCGCGCGCTGGCCGTACGCGGCCGCGGCGGCGCTGCTGCTCGCGGCCGGCGCCGGCGTCGTGCTCGGTCTCGCCCGGCACGCGCCGTCGGAGCTCGCGTCCGTCGAGCGGCCGGCGCCGGCGCGCGTGACGCCGGGCGCGGCGGCGCTCGACGCCGCGCCGAACGGCGATCCGCGCCTGGCTGGCGCCGCGGTCGTGCTCGACGCCGCGCATGCGGAGCTGCAGCAAGCGCTCGAGCAGCGGCCCGACGCGGTGTTCCTGGTCAGCCTGCTGAACCGCACGAACGCACGGCGCATGCAGCTCGAGCGCCTCGGCGGAACCCGCGCCGGCTAACGTCTGGAGTCCGATCGATGAAGCGTCCGATCCCCATCCTGAGCGCGATGCTGTGCCTCGCCGCGGCGGCGCGCGCGTTCGCCGGCACGCCGATCGACCAGCATCGCGCGGTCGCCGCGGATGCGCGCATCGACGTCTCCAACGCGAAGGGCGCGGTCACGATCAGCGGCTGGGATCGCCCCGAGGTCGCGATCAGCGGCACGCTCGGCACCGGCGCTAAGGGCCTCGAGGTCGACGGCGGCGACGATCACCTGAAGATCAAGGTCGAGGCGCCGGACCAGCACGGCTGGTTCAGCTGGGGCAGCGACGCGCACATGGGCGACACGCTGCTCGACATCAAGGTGCCGCTCGCCGCGGAGCTGAAGATCGAGGTCGTCAGCGCCGACGTGAGCCTGTCCGGCGTCGCCGGCCGCTCGCTGAACGTCGACAGCGTCAGCGGCAAGCTGCACCTCGACAGCGGTGCGAAGGACGTCGAGATCGACAGCGTCAGCGGCAACGTCGACGTCGCCGGCAAGGCCGAGCGCGCGCACGTCGAGACCGTGTCCGGCGACATTCGCGCGCGCGGGCTCGGCGGCCAGATCAAGTTCGAGACGATCTCCGGCGACATCGACGCCGAGAACGACCGCTATCGCCAGATCGACGCCGGCACCGTATCCGGCGACATCAACCTGCGCGGCGCGCCGGAGCGCGGCGCGCGCGTCGAGGTCGAGACGATGAGCGGCGACGTGCACCTGTACCTGCCGGCCGACGTGTCCACGCGTCTGCGCGCATCGAGCTTCAGCGGCACGATCCGCAGCGATTTCGGCGCGGTCAAGTCCGAGGATCACGGCCCCGGCAGCCGGCTCGAAGCGAGCAACGGCGACGGCGAAGGTCAGGTCAAGGTCGAAACGTTCAGCGGCGACATCGAGATCCGCCGCCAATAGACGCGGCTTCGACCGCGCGTCAGAGCGCGGCCGGCGCGCGCGGCGAGCGCCCGCGCTCCGGCCTGCCCGCGAACGCGGGCTCCGGCGCCGCCGCGCGCAGCGCGAGCACGTCGCCGAGCAGCGCCTGAGCGGTGACCTCGGGGCCGGCGCCCGGTCCCTGGATCACGAGCGGCTGCGCGCGGTAGCGCTCGGTCGTCAGCGCGAACAGGTTGTCGGTGCCGGCGAGGCGCGCGGCCGGATGCGTCGGCGCGACTTCGACGAGGCCGACGCGCGCACGGCCGCGCTCGTCGAGCCGCGCGAGGAACCGCAGCAGGCGGCCGCGCTCGGCCGCCTGCGCGCGGCGCGCCTCGAGCGGCGCGTCGAGCTCCACGGCGCGCTCGAGGAACTCGTCGACGCCGATCGCGCGCAGCGGTGCCGGCACCAGGCTCTCGATCTCGACGTCGCTCGCGTCGAGCGCGTGGCCGGCGGTGCGCGCGAGGATCAGCAGCTTGCGCGCGACGTCGGCGCCGCCGAGGTCGACGCGCGGATCCGGCTCGGTGTAGCCGCGCTCGCGCGCCTCGCGCAGCAGCGCCGAGAACGGCCGCGCGCCGTCGAACTGGTTGAACAGCCACGACAACGAGCCCGAGAACACGCCGTCGAGCGCGAGCAGGCGATCGCCGCAGTCGCGCAGGCGCTTCAAAGTCGACAGCACCGGCAGGCCGGCGCCGACGGTCGCCGCGTCGCCGTAGCCGGCGCCGCCGCGCGCGCCGGCCTGCCTGAGCTCGCTCCAGGCGGCGAGCGTCTCGCCGAGCGCGGCCTTGTTCGCGCTGACGACGTCGTAGCCGGCGGCGAGCCAGGCCGAGTGCTGCGCTGCTTCCGCGATCGACGCGGTCGCGTCGACGACGACGCGCCGCGATGCGCCGCTCGCGTCGAGCGCGGCGAGCAGCGCGGCGTCGTCGCGCCGCTCGGCCGACGCGGCCAGCGCCGCGACGACGCGCGCCGGCACGAGCCCGCGTGGATTCGCGACCTGCCGCCGCGAGTTCGCCGCGCCGACGAGATACAGCGCGTCGGCCGCCGGCGTCGCGAGCAGGCGCAGCAGCGCGCCGCCGACGACGCCGGTGCCGAGCAGCACGAGCGCGACGTCGCCGCGCGCGTCCGGCGCCGCGACGGCGCTCATGCGCGGACCTTGCGCGTGCCGCGCAGCACTTCGACGCGCGCGAGCGCCGTTTCGAGGTCCGCGCAGAGATCGTCGCCGTCCTCGATGCCGACCGACAGGCGCAGCAGCGAGTCGCCAATGCCGGCCTTGCGCCGCGCGTCGGGCGCCATCGACGCGTGCGTCATCGTCGCCGGATGCGCGACCAGGCTCTCGACGCCGCCGAGCGACTCCGCCAGCGAGAAATAGCGCAGGCCGTCGAGGAACGCCTCGATCGCGTAGTCGCCGCCGTCGAGTTCGAAGCTCAGCATCGCGCCGAAGCCGCTCTGCTGGCACGCCGCGAGCGCGTGGCCCGGATGCGACGGCAGCCCGGGCCAGTACACGTGCCGGACCGCCGGATGCGCGTCGAGCAGCGCGGCGATGCGGCCGGCGTTCTCCTCGTGCGCGCGCAGGCGCGGACCGAGCGTGCGCAGCCCGCGCAGCGTCAGGAAGCTGTCGAACGGCGCGCCGGTCACGCCGAGGCAGTTCGCCCACCAGGCGAGCTGCTCGGCGACCGCGGCGTCCTTCGCGACGACGGCGCCGCCGACGACGTCGCTGTGGCCGTTGATGTACTTCGTCGTCGAATGCACGACGACGTCCGCGCCGAGCGTGAGCGGCCGCTGCAGCGCCGGTGACAGGAACGTGTTGTCGACGACGCAGCGCGCGCCGACCGCGCGCGCGGCCTGCGCGACGTGGCGCACGTCGGTGATGCGCAGCAGCGGATTCGACGGTGTCTCGACCCAGATCAGGTCGGGCTTGCGCGCGAGCGCGTCGGCGAGCGTGGCCGGATCGGTCAGGTCCGCGAACACGAGGTCGAAGCGCCCCTTCTTCGCCCACGCGTCGAGCAGCCGCCAGGTGCCGCCGTAGCAGTCGTGCGCGGCGAGCACGAGGCCACCGGCCGGCACGAGCTCGAGCACGAGCGCGACCGCGGCCATGCCGCTCGCGGTGACGACGGCGCCGGCGCCCTGCTCGAGATCGGCGAGCGCGTCGGCGAGCTGATCGCGCGTCGGATTGCCGCTGC
>DASWOS010000491.1:0-3068 GCA_036398645.1 Dokdonella sp.
CACGTCCGGACGCTGCAACGTCGACGTCGTCTGCCCGCTCGGCGAGCCGTATCCGGCCGAGATCCGCGCGGTCGGCGACTACGAATTCCAGGCCGACGGCGATCGCAACTACTACCTCTGCAGCGGAACGCTGGTCGCCGACGTACCGCGCGACCGCCGCAACTACTTCGTGACCGCGGCGCACTGCGTCGCGAGCACGGCCGAGGCCGCGTCGATGGTCGTCTACTGGAACTACGAATCGACGCGCTGCGGCGCGCTCGGCGCGCCGCCGGACGGCTTCCTCGCCGACGACCAGACCGGCGCGCAGCTGCGCGCGACGCGCGCCGACGTCGACGTCACGCTGGTCGAGCTCGATCGCGCGCCCGACGACGCCTGGAACGTGTTCTACGCCGGCTGGGACGCGACCGGCGCGTCGCCCGCCGGCACGATCGGCATCCACCATCCGTCCGGCGACGTCAAGAAGATCACGGCCGGACCGCGCCCGGCGACGACGTCGAACTGCATCGCCGACGCCCCGACCGGCGCGGACACGCACTGGCTGACCGGCCCGTACACGCAGGGCACGACCGAAGGCGGCTCGTCGGGCTCGGGGCTGTTCGTCGTCGCCGGCCTCGCGCGGAGCGCGGACCGGCGCCTGATCGGCACGCTGTCCGGCGGCGACGCCGCGTGCAGCACGACCGCGCCGACGCTGCCGAACGCCGGCAACGACTGCTACGGCCGCATCGCGGCGGCGTGGGACGGCGCCGATGCCGGCTCGCGCCTGCGCGACTGGCTTGATCCGGCCGGCACCGGCGTGCGCTCGATCGCCGGCGTCGACGCGCACGATGCCGCGCCGGCCGCGCTCGCGCGCTCGCCGCACGCGCTCGCGCCGCCGGCGTCGTCGCCGCGGCGCTGAGCGATGCGGCTCGTCGACACGCACTGCCATCTCGACGCGGACGAGTTCGACGCGGACCGCGACGAGGTCGTGCGCCGCGCCGAGGCGGCCGGCGTCGCCGCGCAGATCGTGCCGGCGATCGCGCGGTCGGGCTTCGCGAAGTTGCGCGCGATCTGCGCGGCGAACCCGCAGCTGCACGCCGCCTACGGCCTGCACCCGCTGCTCCTCGCCGAGCACCGGCCGCCGCACCTCGACGAGCTCGCCGCCTGGCTCGAGCGCGAACGGCCGGTCGCGGTCGGCGAATGCGGCCTCGATTACTTCGTCGACGGGCTCGACCGCGACGCGCAGCACGCGTACTTCGCGCGCCAGCTCGAGCTCGCCCGCGAGCTCGAGCTGCCGGTCGTCGTGCACGCGCGGCGCGCAGTCGAGGACGTGGTCGCGGCGATCCGCCGCGTCGGCGGCCTGCACGGCGTCGTGCACAGCTTCTCCGGCAGCCCCGAGCAGGCACGCCAGCTCTGGAAGCTCGGCTTCCTGATCGGCCTCGGCGGGCCGGTCACCTACGCGCGCGCGCACCGGCTGCGCCGGCTCGTCGCGACGATGCCGCTTGAGTTCCTGCTGCTCGAGACCGACGCGCCGGACCAGCCGACCGCGACGCATCGCGGCGAGCGCAACGAGCCGGCCCGCGTGCGCGAAGTGCTCGCGGCGATCGCGGCGCTCCGCGGCGAGCCCGAGGCCGAGATCGCCGCGGCGACGAGCGCGAACGCCCGGCGCCTGTTCGGGCTCGACGCGGCGGCCGCGGCAGCCGGCGCCGCGCCACCACCGCGCGCGCGACCGTAGGACGATCGCGGCGCTCCCTGCGCCGCGGCGCCGACGTCGCTACGCGGCGAGCAGCTTCGCGAGCACGCGCGACACCGCGGCGAAGCCGAACGCGGCGGTCACGTGCGTCGCCGCGCCGAGGCCGGCGCCGCAGTCGAGCTTCAGCGCGGCGCCGGCCGGCGGACGCACGCCGCAGACGCGGCCGTCGGGCTGCGGATAGCGCACGTTCTCGCGCGAGTAGACCGCCTGCACGCCGAAGTAGCGCTTCGGTCCGCGCGGGAAGCCGAATTCCTCGCGCAGCTTCTTGCGCACGAGCGCGAGCAGCGCGTCGTGCTCGGTCTTGGCCAGGTCGCGCACCGCGATCAGGGTCGGATCGGTGCGTCCGCCGGCCGAGCCGCAGGTGATCAGCGCGCGCTTGCGGCGCCGGCACCAGGCGATCGCCTCGACCTTGACGCGGAAAGCGTCGCAGCAGTCGACGACGACGTCGTAACCGCGGTCGAGCAGGCGCGGCAGGTTCGACGGCGTCAGGAATTCCTCGATCGGCTCGACCGCGATGCGCGGATTGATCGCACGCGCGCGCTCGGCCATGACCGCGACCTTCGCGCGGCCGAACTCGCCGTCGAGCGCGTGCAGCTGGCGATTCACGTTGCCGACGCAGACCTCGTCCGCGTCGATCAGCGTCAGCCGGCCGACGCCGCTCCGCGCGAGCGCCTCGACCGCCCACGAGCCGACGCCGCCGATGCCGACCACGCCGACGTGCGCCTGCGCGAGGCGCGCGACGCTGCCGGCGCCGTACAGGCGATCGATGCCGCGGAAACGTTCTTCGACGAGAGGCTGATCCACGCGTGCGGAGCGGAAAGTACGGACGCGCTATTATCGCCGCGCTTCGGTCGAAACGAACTCCGCTGCATGCGCTACCTGCTCTGCCTCGCCGGCGGCATCCTGCTCGGCGCGATCCTCGCGATGACGGCCGCGAACGCACTGCAGCGCCGCAACGCGTGGCCGCGTGCGATCATGACCGTCATGCAGCACGAGCTCGGCCGCGCACGCGAGGCGGCGCGCACGCCGCGCTGCGCCGACGCCGACGCGCGCTCGGCGCTGGCGCATCTCGCGCTGCTCGCCGAGGATCCGGAGCGTGCGCTGCTCGCGCCCGGCGCGAAGGACCGCGTGTTCGCGCAATACGCCGCGGACCTGCGCGAAGCGATCGCCGGCGCGCAGGCGGCGCCGGACTGCGCGAGCCGCGCGGCGGCGCTGACCGAGGTCGCGAACGCGTGCGACGCGTGCCACCGCGACTACCGCTGACCACGTACGTTGCCGCCTATTACAAAACTACGTAGTATCGTTATTCGTCACGCGCCGCGATGCCGTTGCGCCGTGC
>DASWOS010000492.1:0-5400 GCA_036398645.1 Dokdonella sp.
ACGCCGAGCGCGAGCCAGGCGCGCAGCCAGAACGCGGCCGGAAGTCGTGCGGAACGCGTGCGCGGCGGAGCGCGAAGCGCGCGCGGGGCCGCGCCGGCGGCCGGCTCGACATTGAACGGAACGACGAACATCGCGGAGCTCCTGTCGTGGGACGCCGCGAGCGTGCGCGCCCGCGATCTCACCGGCTGCGACCGCGGCCTTCGTGCGATCCGCGCATGCCATAATCCGCGCCGACGCGACGGGAGCGTGCGTGCAGGATCACAGCTTTCTCCAATACGCGGTCGTGCTGCTGCTCGCCGCAGTCATCGCGGTGCCGCTCGCGAAGCGCTGGCAGCTCGGGGCGGTGCTCGGCTATCTCGGCGCCGGCGCGCTGATCGGCCCGTCCGGGCTGCGCCTGATCGGCAACACCGAGGAGATCGCGCAGATCTCCGAGCTCGGCGTCGTGCTGATGCTGTTCGTGATCGGCATGGAGCTGTCGCCGCAGCGCCTGTGGATCATGCGGCGCACCGTGTTCGGGCTCGGCAGCCTCCAGGTCGTCGCGACGGCGGCGCTGATCGGCGGCGCCGCCTGTCTGCTCGGGCTCGAATGGAAGCCGGCGCTCGTCGTCGGCCTCGGCCTCGCGCTGTCGTCGACCGCGATCGACCTGCAGCTCCTCGCCGAGCGCAAGGAGCTGACCACGGCGCACGGCCGGCTCGGCTTCGCGATCCTGCTGTTCCAGGACGTCGCCGCGATCCCGATCCTCGCGCTGGTGCCGATCCTCGGCGGCGAGCGCGCGAGCGCGGTGCACGGCGTGGACGACCTGATCGCCGCGCTGCGTGTGATCGCGACGATCGCCGCGGTCGTCGTCGGCGGCCGCTATCTGCTGCGGCCGATGTTCCGCGCCGCGGCGAAGGTCGGCACGCCGGAGGTGTTCACCGCGACGACGCTGCTCGTCGTGATCGGCACCGCATGGCTGATGCAGCTCGCCGGCATCTCGATGTCGCTCGGCGCGTTCCTCGCCGGCGTGCTGCTCGCGGACTCGGAGTACCGCCACGAGATCGAGGCGCAGATCGAGCCGTTCCGTGGTCTGCTGCTCGGGCTGTTCTTCGTCAGCGTCGGCATGTCGCTCGACGTGCAGATGGCGCTCGCCGAGCCGCGCCTGGTCGGCACGCTGCTCGCGATCCTGATCGTGCTGAAGGCGCTCGTGCTGTACGTGCTCGCGCGCGGCGTCGAGCGCGAGGACGACGCGCAGTCGATCGCGCTCGCCGCGCTGCTCGCGCAGGGCGGCGAGTTCGCGTTCGTCGTGTTCGGCATGGCCGAGAGCAACGCGCTGCTCGACGCGCGGCAGCGCGGTCTGGCCGTCCTCGTCATCACGCTGTCGATGGCGGCGACGCCGCTGCTCGTGCGCCTGCGCGCCGAGATCGCGCCGGCCTCGAAGCCGAAGCCGACGCGTGAGTTCGACAAGCTCGACACCGCGACTCCGCGCGTCATCATCGCCGGCATGGGCCGCGTCGGCCAGATCGTCGCGCGCATGCTGAACGCGAACCGGATTCCGTTCACCGCGCTCGACAACGACCCGGAGCAGGTCGACTTCATGCGCCACTTCGGCAACACGGTGTTCTACGGCGACGCATCGCGCCTGGACCTGCTGCGCGCGGCACAGGCCGACAAGGCCGAGATCTTCGTCATCGCGACCGAGGACCCGGATGCGAACCTGCGCACGGCGCGCCTGCTGAAGCGCCACTTCCCGCAGCTCAAGGTCTTCGCGCGCGCGCGCAACCGCCAGCACGTGTTCCGGCTGATGGATCTCAACATCGACGACATCGTGCGCGACACGTTCTTCTCGAGCCTCGAGATCTCGCGCCGCGTGTTCGTCGCGCTCGGCTACGACAAGGCGACCGCGGCCGACTACGTCGAGCGCTTCCGCCGGCACGACGAGCGCGTGCTCGCGAACCAGTATCCGGTCTACGACGACGAGGCCGCGCTGCTGCAGTCGGCGCAGGAGGCGCGCGCGGACCTCGAGCGGTTGTTCCGCGCCGACGTCGAGCAGGAGAACGCGACCTGATGCGCGGCTACGCGCTCGCCGAACGCGAGCTTTCGAGCTTCGACCGCCAGTTCCACGCGCGCTGCCGCATTCAGCGGCCGGACCGCTACCGGCTGCTCGACGCGCTGCCGGCCGATGCGCCGCGCATCGCGCGCGGCGGCGGCGTGTCCTACGTCGCGGCGAGCTTCGACGCGGACGCGATCAGCCAGGAGCTCGGCGCGTTCGATCGCCTGCTCGCGTTCGACGCGGAGAGCGGCCGGCTCACGGCCGAGGCCGGCGTGCGCATCGGCGACGTGCAGCGCTTCGCGCTCGCACGCGGTTGGTACCTGCCGGTCGCGCCGGGCCATCCGCGCGCGACCGTCGGCGGCTGCATCGCGGCCGACGTGCACGGCAAGAACCCGGCGCGCGACGGCACGTTCCGCGCGCAGGTCGACGCGATCGAGCTGCACGTGCCCGGCCGCGGTCCGCTCGTCGCGAGCCCGACGCGCAACGCCGCGCTGTTCGACGCGACGTTCGCCGGCTTCGGCCTGACCGGCACGATCACGCGCGCGACGCTGCGCCTGGCGCGGCCGCCGGCCGCGCTCGTGCTGCGCCGCGTGCCGGTGCCGAACCTCGCCGCGGCCGCGCGTGCGCTGCGCGAGGCCGCGAACGCGCCGGTGCTGTACGGCTGGCACGACGGCCGCGCCGACCGCTTCGGCCGCGGCGTGATCCGCATCGGCCTCGCGAGCGACGACGCCGCGGCGAAGCCGGCCGCGCCGCCGCCGCCGTCGCGCGACCTGCCGGCCGCGATACGGCCGCTGCCGTTCGCGCTGTGGAATCCGCTCGGCATCGCCGCGGCGAACGTCTGGCTCAGCGCGCGCTGGTGCCGGCCCGGCCAGGCGCCGCTCGCGCTCGCCGAGGCGCTGTTCCCGCTGAACGACGCGCGCACGTACTTCGCCGGTTTCGGCCGCGCCGGCATGGCCGAGGCGCAGTGGCTCGTGCCGCACGCACGCTTCGACGGCTTCGCCGGCGCGTTCGCCGAAGCCGTCGCGCGTTCGCGGCCGCGCATCGCGCTGATCGCGAGCAAGCTGTTCGCCGGCGCGGCGCCGGACGGCTTGCGCTTCGACGGCGCCGGCATCTCGCTCGCGATCCAGGTGCCGGAGCCGGCCGCGGCGCCGCAGCGCGCGTTCCTCGAGACGCTCGCCGAGATCGCGATCGCGCACGGCGGACGGCCGAACCTGATCAAGGACTCGACGCTCGATGCGGCCACCGCGCGGCGTGCGATCGGCGGCTTCGACGCGGCGCGCACCCAGCTCGCCGCGTTCAACGCCGGCGGCCGCTGCACGTCGCAGCTTGCGCGGAGGCTCGCGCTGTGAACGCGGTCGTCGTCGGCGCCTCGAGCGGGCTCGGCCGCGCGCTCGCCACGGAGCTCGCACGGCGCGGCGACGAGCTGCTGCTGGTCGCCTCGGATCCGCGCGACCTCGAAGCGCTCGCGGCCGACCTCACGCTGCGGCACGGCGCCGACGTGCGCACGCTCGCGCTCGACCTCGCGCGCGAAGCCGATCCCGGCGCGCGCATTCGCGCCGCACTCGACGCGCAGCCGCTGTCGGCGCTGCTGCTGCCGATCGGCAACTCGCGCGACGACGACGATCTCACGCTCGACGCGGCACGCATCGGCGAGCTGATCGCGATCAACCTGCATGCGCCGCTCGCGATCGTGCACGCGTTGCTGCCGGCGCTGCGCGAGGCACGCGGCGTCGTCGTGCTGTTCGGCAGCGTCGCCGCGGTGCGCGGCCGCGGCCGCAACGTCGTCTACGCGGCGGCGAAGCGCGCGCTCGTCTCGCTGTACGAGAGCCTGCGTCAGCGCCATGCGCCGGACGAGCTGCGCGTGCAGCTCTATCAGCTCGGCTTCCTCGCGACGAACCTGACGCACGGGCTGCGCCTGCCGGTGCCCGCGCTCGCGCCGGACGCCGCGGCGCGTGCGGTCGTCGCACGGCTCGGACGCGGCTCGGGGCTGCGCTATCTGCCGGCGAAGTTCGCGCTGATCGCGGCGATCGTGCGTCTGCTGCCGTGGCCGCTCTATCGCAAGATGAAGAGCTGAGCGCCGCGCCGCGTCGGTATCGCACGCGCGACGGCGCCGTGTGCGCGGCCGCGAAGCTTCAGTCCGGCGCGCGCGCGGGCCGACGCAGCGTCTGACGCACACCGGGCACGATCGCGGCGGCCGCGCCGAGCTCGGTCGCGACGTCGACGTAGCCGAGCAGAGCGGCGACATCCGCGGCGGTGCGATCGAAGCCGTCACGCAGATCGAGCGGCGCGCCGTGCGCCTTCAGCAGCCGCGCGCAGCCGAACAGGCCGTGCAGCGCGCAGGCATGCAGCGCGCCGACGCCGCGCTGGTCCTGTGCGTCGAGCGGCGCGCCGCGTTCGAGCAGACGCTCGACCAGCCGGCGCAGGTGCTCGGCGTCGCAGCGCGTGCCGGGCTGCGCGCGCGCGCCGAGCAGGATCAGCAATGCGTCCTGTCCGGCGCGGTTGCGCGTGTCGAGGCGTGCGCCGGCGGCGAGCAGGCCGTCGATCAGCTCGCCGGCGCCGGCGGTGTCGCGTCCGTCGAACGCGGCTTGCGCCGCGGCGTGCAGCGGCGTCGTGCCGTGGTCGTCGCTCGCGTTGACGTCGGCGCCGGCTTCGAGCAGCGCGCGTGCGAGCGGCGCGGAGCCGAGCGCGGCGGCGAGCATCAGCGCGGTCGCGCCACCGGCGAGGCGCAGATCGGCGGCGACGCCGCGGTTCGTCAGCGTGCGCACGACGGCCTCGCGCTTCGCGCTGACCGCGGCGCCGAGGCAGTGCGTGCCGGTGCGCGTCACGCGCGTCGGATCGGCGCCGGCGTCGAGCAGGCGCACGACGAGCGCGGTGTGCCCGGCGCCGGCTGCGCGGATCAGCGCGGTCGCGCCCTGCGCGTCCTCGCCGTCGAGCGGCAGCCCGAGCTCGAGCAGGCGCTCGACCGCGGCGACGTCGCCGAGCGCCGCTGCGGCGGGCAGGTCTTCGTCGCGCAGCGCGCGCTTCGGCAACCGCCACGACGTCCAGCTCATCCAGCGCGCGAACTCCGCGTCGGACCGCGCGAGCGCGAGGCCGAGCGGCGTCTCGCCGTTCGCGGTCGCGATCTCGGGGTCCGCGCCGGCCGCGATCAGCCGCTGCGTCAGCGTGATCGCCGCGGCCGGCTCCGCGTCGAAGACGAGGTGCAGCGGCGTGCGGCCGTGCGCGTCGCGCGCATTCGGGTCCGCGCCGGTCGCCAGCAGCCGCGCGGCGAGCCCGACGTCGCCGTGCAGGACCGCGAGATGCAGCGCGCCGCGGCCGCCGCCGGCCGTGCCGCAGGTGTCCGCGCCGCGCTCGAGCAGATCGCGCGCGAGCGC
>DASWOS010000493.1:0-5863 GCA_036398645.1 Dokdonella sp.
TCGAGCTGACCGAATCGAGCGCGTTGCAGAATCCGGCGATCGCGCTCGACGTGCTGGCGCGCTTCCGGCTCAAGGGCTTCGCGCTCAGCATCGACGACTTCGGCACCGGCTACTCGACGATGACGCAGCTCGCGCAGCTGCCGGTGTCCGAGATCAAGATCGACCGCTCGTTCGTCGCCGCGATGGCCGAATCGATCGAGGCCGCGAAGATCGTCGAGTTCACGATTCGGCTCGCACGCGGGCTCGGCCTGACCACGGTCGCCGAAGGCGTCGACAACGCGGACACGCTCACCGCGCTCGAGGCGCTCGGCTGCGATCTCGCGCAGGGCTTCCTGATCGCGCCACCGATGGAAGGCGCCTCGGCGAGCCGCTGGCTGCTGCAATGGGAAGCCGGCGCGGAATGACTCCGCGCCGGCCCGCGGTTCACTGCGCGCGCGGGTGCCCGACCGCCCAGACGTAGGCCGCGACCGCGTCGACGTCGGACGCCGACAGCGGCGCGCCGCCCTTCGGCGGCATCGCGCCCGAGGTCTGCTTCGGCTGCGCGACGCCCTGCGTGATCGTCTGCGCGATCGCCTTCAGGCTGCCGTCGCTCCAGAGCCATGTGCCGCTGGTCAGGTCCGGGCCGATCGGGCTGCCTTTCGCGTCGGAACCGTGGCAGCCGCTGCAGGTGCCGCCGCTCGCCTCGCCGTGGAAGATGCGGTCGCCGAGCGCGACCTGCTCCTTCGTCGCGCCGGGCGGCACCGGCAGCGACGACGAGTCCGGACGACCGGCGTCGGGGTGCACGCCTTCCGGCGGCACCGCGGCGCCGGCGCCGGCGGTCGCCGCGGCCGGCGCCGCCGCCGCGACGGTCGCCTCGCCGTGGCCGGCGTAGGTCACGCGCCAGACGCGGCCGCGGATGTCGTCGGCGATGTAGAGCGCGCCGCCGCCGTAGGCGAGGCCGCTCGGCCGGTACGTCGCGCGGCCCGGCTCCTTGACCGCGCCGGCGAAGCCGTCCGCGAACACGACGAACGAGCCCGAGGCCTTGCCGTTCGCCATCGGCTGGAACACGACGTCGTAGCCGGCCTGCGGTGCCGGCGCGCGGTTCCACGAGCCGTGGAACGCGACGAACGCACCGGCGCGATACGCGGCCGGGAACTTCGGGTCGTCGACGATCGCGAGATCGTTCGGCGCCCAGTGCGCCGGGAAGAACGCGACCGGCGGCGTGCGCTCGGCGCAGACGCCGACCTTCTTGCCGCCGTCGCCGCCGTATTCGGGGCCGAGCACGAGCTTCTTCTGGATGCCGTCGAAGTAGCATTCCGGCCAGCCGTAGTCGGCGCCCTGCTTCAGCTCGACGATCTCCTCGGCCGGCAGCTCCGGTCCCTGCTCCGGCTTGTACAGCGCCGGCCAGTTCTGCGACAGCTGGTCGCGGCCGTGCTGGGTCACGAACAGGCGACCCTGCGCGTCGAACGCGAAGCCTTCGCCGTTGCGGATGCCGGTCGCGTAGCGCTCGGCCGGCGAAAATTTCTGATCGGTCTTGTTCGCGTCGTAGCGCCAGGTGCCGCCGCGCGTCTCCTTCTCGATGCACGGCACGTTGCCGGTCGAGCCGGGCATGCGGTTCTGCTTCTCGCAATCGTTCGTCGCCGAGCCGAGATCGACGAACAGGTTGCCCTTCGCGTCGATGACGAACGGATGCATCGGATGATCGCCGGTCAGCGGCATGCCGGAGACCACGGTCTGCGCCGGTCCCTTCGGCACGATCTCGCCGGCGCCGAGCGCGTAGCGCACGATGCGGTCGTTCTCCTCCGCGTAGATCGCGCCGCCGTAGAGCGCGATGCCGGTGCCGCCGGCCGAGCCCTGCGCGACGCCGTCGCCGAAGCGCTCGACGACCTCGGCGCGGCCGTCGCCGTCGCCGTCCTTCAGCGCGACGAGGAAGCCGCCGGCCGGCGGCGTGTCGTTGTGGTAGTAGCGCCCGCTCCAGGTGTTGACGTAGACGACGCCGTCCGGCGCGACGACGAGGTGCCGCGCATGACCGATGCCGTCGGCGAACACGCTCGCGCAGAAGCCCGGCGACAGCGTCAATCCGCCGTTGTCGCCGGGACACGCGGTGGCGCTCGACGCGCTCGCCTTCGCCTTCACCGGCGTCGCGGCGTCGGCGCCCGGCCAGGCGGCCGCGAGCGGCAGCGCCGCGGCGAGCGCGCACGCGAGCGTGCCGCGACGTGCGGGATTCGGACCATGAGCGCGCATCGGAAACCTCCTTGGCTGGCTGTCGGAACCGGTACTGAGGGCCGCGCCGCGCTACGGCAGCGCGACCGCGTGAACGCGAAACGGCAACGCCGGCTTCTGCGCGTGCTTCGACGCGTCGAACAGCAGCGAGAGCTGGCCCTCGGAGACCCACGCGGTCGAGCCGACCTGCACGACGCCGGTCGGCACCGCGAAGCCGTCCTTCAGCATCTCGACCGCGACCGCGTCGCCGTTCACGACGATGCGGTCGAGGCGGCCGCCGCCTTCGACGAGCAGGAACGTCGTGCCGTCGATGCGGCGCAGCGCGTCGGCGAGCACGAGCGGGCGCGACGGCGCGAGCTTCGTGACCTTGCCGGGGCGGCCGTGATCGACGTCGACGCGGAACAGCTCGGCCCCGGTGTAGGTGTCGACGTAGACGTTGCCGTCGCCGCCGAACGCGATGCCGTCGAGGCCGGCGCCCTGTCCGACCGGCGGGAACAGCGGATCGGTCTTCCAGACCTCGAGGTGCGAGCGGTCGGCCGACAGCACGAGGATCTGCGGCGCCGTCGTGTTCGTCACCAGCACGGTGCCGTCGGCGGCGACCGCGACGTCGTTGCAGAGCGCCGGCTCGCCGGGCAGCTGCGCCGCGATCTTGCCGGCGCCGGATCTCAGGTCGAAGCCGAGCAGCCAACTGCCGCTGCGCGAGCCGGGAATCGCGACGCCGCGTGCGGACAGATCGTTCGAGCACGCCCACAGCGTCTGCGACTTCTCGTCGGCGAGCACGCCGAAGATCGAGCCGCTGCCGAACGCGCCGGCGCGGATCCACGGCGTCGCGCGCGCCGCACCGGGCCGCGCGCGGGCGATGCCGCCGGCGCCGAGGCTGCCGACGTAGAGCGTGCCGTCCGCGGTCGCGGTGACGCTCTCCGGAAATGCGCGCGCGCCGGGCAGTGCGACCGAATCCGCCGCCGCGGCCGCGGCCGGCAGCCACGCGGCGGTGAACGCGATTCGAGCGGCCAAGCGCCGGAAACGGGCCAAGCCGCCGCACCGCGCACGGCGGCTCGGCGGCAAGGCGGGTGCAGCGAACGTCGACTCCAGGACCGGCATGGCTGACTCCGAGTTCGAAGGCGCTGAGGACGACCGACTATATCGAGTCGGCTCCGAGCGGCGAAGCCGGCGAAACGTGACCGCGTTCGCAGCGGGCGCACGCCGCGCCACGCGCGTCGCCCGTCGCCACCGCGCTCATGCGCGCAGCGACGCCATGTCGATGACGAAGCGGTACTTCACGTCGCCCTTGAGCAGGCGCTCGTAGGCCGTGTTGACCTCGTCGATGCGGATCATCTCGACGTCGCTGACGATGCCGTGCTCGGCGCAGAAATCGAGCATCTCCTGCGTCTCGGCGATGCCGCCGATGCCGGAGCCGGCGAAGCTGCGCCGTGCGAGCAGCAGGTTGAACGCGCCGACCGGCAGCGGCTTCTCCGGCGCGCCGACCAGCGTCAGCGTGCCGTCGCGCTTGAGCAGGCCGAGGTACGCATTGATGTCGTGCTCGGCCGACACCGCGTCGAGGATGAAGTCGAAGCTCTTCGCGTGCGCGCTCATGCTGGCCGCGTCGGTCGAGACGACCGCCTCGTCGGCGCCGAGGCGCAGCGCGTCGGCGACCTTGCTCGGCGAGGTCGTGAACACGACGACGTGCGCGCCGAGCGCGTGCGCGAACTTGACGCCCATGTGGCCGAGACCGCCGAGGCCGACGATGCCGACCTTCTGGCCCGGACCGACCTTCCAGTGCCTGAGCGGCGAGTACGTCGTGATGCCGGCGCAGAGCAGCGGCGCCGCCGCGGCCGGATCGAGATTCTCCGGCAGCCGCAGCACGTAGGATTCGTCGACGACAACGCTCTCGGAGTAGCCGCCGTAGGTGACGCCGCCGAGGTGCGCGTCGGCGCCGTTGTACGTGAACACGACGCCGTTCTCGCAGTACTGCTCGAGGCCGGCGCGGCAGGACTCGCACTCGCGACAGGAATCGACCATGCAGCCGACCGCGACGCGATCGCCGGCCTTGAACTTGCGCACCTCGCCGCCGACCTCGACGACGCGGCCGACGATCTCGTGGCCGGGCACGCACGGATAGACCGTGTTGTGCCATTCGTTGCGCGCCTGGTGCAGGTCCGAATGGCAGACGCCGCAGTAGAGGATCTCGATGACGACGTCGTGCGGGGTCGGCGTGCGCCGCCGGATCGTGCTCGCGGCGAGCGGCGCCGACGAGGACGCGGCGGCGTACGCGCGCGCGGCGCGCGTGGACGCGGACGAGGACTGCGACGATTCGGTGGCCGACATGCTGTGCTCCCTGGCTGGCCGGCGCCGAACTGCGCCGTGCCGCCAGTATGCCGCCGCGCCGGCCGGCCGGTTGATCCGATCCTCCGCCGTTCTTGCGCGATCCTGCGGCGCCGCGCCGGCGGCGCGAAGCGTCAGCGGAAGCGGCGGTACAGCGTGCTGCGGCTGATGCCGAGCCGGCGCGCGGCGGCGGACACGTTGCCGTCGCTCGCGGCGAGCGCGCGCCGCACCGCGTCGCGCTCGATCTCGCCGAGCGCGCGCACGTCGTCCGGCGGCGCCGGGTCCGCCGCACCGCCCGCGAGCGGACGCGGCGCGGCGGCGGCGCGGACGCGCTCCGGCAGCGCGCGCGCATCGACCGTGTCGCCGGGCTCGGCCAGCGCGAGCAGCGACTTCAGCGTGCCGACGAGCTGGCGGAAGTTGCCCGGCCACGCGTGCGCGGCGAGCCGCGCGACCGCCTCGTCGGCGAGCGCGACCTGCGCGGCGTCGCCGCCGAGCGTCGTCCACAGCGCGCGGATCAGGCGATCGAGGCGCTCGTATTCGCGCAGCGGACGCAGCCGCACGGTCGACTGCGCGATGCGGAAGTACAGGTCCGCACGGAACGTCTTCTCGGCGACCGCGCGTTCGAGATCGCGGTGCGACGCGGCGACGACCGCGAAGTCGACGCGCTGCGCGCGCCCGCCGCCGAGCGGCGCGACCTCGCGCTCCTGCAGCACGCGCAGCAGGCGGCTCTGCAGCACGAGCGGCATGTCGCCGATCTCGTCGAGGAACAGCACGCCGCCGTCGGCCTCGCGCAGCAGCCCGCGCGCACCCTCGCGCCGCGCGCCGGTGAACGCGCCGCCGGCGTAGCCGAACAGCTCCGCCTCGATCAGGCCTTCGGGCAGCGCGGCGCAATTGACCGCGACGAACGCGGCGCCGGCGCGCGCACTGCGCCGGTGCAGCTCGCGCGCGAACACCTCCTTGCCGGTGCCGGTCTCGCCTTCGAGCAGCAGCGGCACGTCGGCGTCGAGCAGGCGCGCCGCCCGGCGCAGCTGCTGCTCGAGCGCGTCGTCGACGACGGCGGCGCCGAGCGTGCGCAGCGCGCCGCCGCGCGGCGGCGCCGGCTTCTCGGCACGCGCCGGCGCGTGCCTCGGCGTGCCGTCGCGGCGCACGTGCAGCGGCGCACCGGCCGCGTCGCGCAGCCGGCCGACGCGGCCCGAGGCCGGCGCGGCACCTCGGAACAGTTCGTCGTAGCGGCGTCGGCCGAGCGCATTCCAGTCGAGGCCGAGCAGTTCGAGCGCGTGACGGTTCGCCGCGACGAGCTCGTCTCCGTCGAACACGGCGAGCCCCTCGCGCGGCGTAC
>DASWOS010000494.1:0-8268 GCA_036398645.1 Dokdonella sp.
CACGTTCGCGCCGCGGCCGATCGCCGGCAAGCTCGCGCGCTTCCACGCCGAGCTGCGCGGCAGCGGGCACCTGCGCGCGCTCGACGACGCGACGCCGCCGGCGCTGCCGGCGCCGCTCGCCGAGACCGCCGCGATCGCCGAGCTCGTGCGCGCACGCTGGCGCGCGCGCGCCGCCGGCTGAGCCGGCTCCGCTCAGATCCGCGGACGGATGCGCAGCTGCGCGCGCGGATGCGGTCCGTCGCGCTCGTCGTGCGTGAAGATCTCGTGGCCGAGCCGTGCGCGCGCCGCGTCGTAGCGGCGCGCGAGCCCGAGCAGCGCCGCGTACGCCGCGCGCGCGGCGCGTTCCTGCGCACGCGTGCGGAAGCGGTAGCTCGGCGGATCGGCGTGCATCGCCTCGATCGCGGCCGGCGTGCCGGCGCTTTCGCTCTCGGCGACGCGGATGCCTTCGAGCGCCTGCTCGAGCAGACGCATCGCGACGCGGTAGCGCACCCAGCGATGGTTGCGCCAGCCGGTCACGACGCCGGGCGGCGGCTCGGCGCCGGCGAAGTGCGCGAGCAGCAGGCGGCCGGCCGCATCGCCGCGCGCGGCGACGCGCCGGATCAGGTCGCGGTGCATGCGCAGGTTCATGCCGCCTTCGTCCGCGCTCAGGCGCACGCTGACGATGCGGTCGCGGAAGCCCGGCACCGCGAGCTGCGTGCTGTCGTTCCAGTTCTGCATCGTGTCGAGGATCGCGCCGAGGAAGCCGAGCACGCTCGGCCGTCCGCCGCGCTCGACGTCGACGACCTTCGCCGCGAGCCCGCTGCCGTTGTGATCCGGCAGCCAGACGTAGTCGTCGGGATCGCGCGCGTGGTCGGGCACGAAGCGCGCATCGGTCAGGTCGATGCCGAAGCTCGGCCGCGCCGGGATCGGCGCGTCGAAGTAGTGGATCGGGAAATTGCTGCACAAGCCGCCGTCGGAGAACCAGACCGTTTCGGCGACCTCGATCCATACGCCGGGCCGCGCGCGATCGGGATCGCGGCGGATGCGGTGCAGCGGCACCGCCGCGAGCAGCAGCGGAAACGCGAGGCTCATGCGTACCGGCACGACGACCGGCAGGTCGACCATCGCGCAGAGCCGGTACTTGCCCGCGAGCGGACCGTCGGCGAGCGGCGCGCCGGCCGCGCGCACCAGATGATCGACGACCTCGGCCGGGAACAGCCGGCGCATCTCCGCCTCGTCGAAGCAGTAGTCGGCGAGCTCGAGCGGGAAGCTGTACGGCCGGCCGTGGCTCAGCGCCGTCGTCATCAGGCGCAGGTCGATGCGGCGCTCCCAGGTCGCGGCGAGCGCACGCTCCACGTCGGAACGCGCCGCGCCGGGCGCGCCGCTCCAGAGGTCGCCGAACGTCAGCGGCGCCTGCGCCGGCTTGTCGGCGAGCGTCTGCAGCGTACGGTGGAGCCACGGCGTCAGCGCCTGCGCCGAGCCCATGCCGGTGCAGAGTCCGTAGCCGTTCGCCGGCAGCCGGCGCGATGCGGAGGCGACGATGGCGCCGCCGAGCGCGAGCGCGAAGACGAGCACGCCGGTCAGCGCGGCGAGCGTGCACGCGAGCGCGCCGGGCGCGCCGCCGACGAGCAGTCCGGCGACGACCAGCAGCGCGAGCATGGCCGCGGCGAATGCGCTCCACGGGAAGTTCGCCGACGCCGCGCCGAACCAGCGCAGCGCGGCCAAGCCGGGGCGGCGCCGGTCCGGCATCAGCCCGGCGACGAGCAGCGCGTACAGCGCGCGCGTCGAGGGCTGCGGCTCGAACAGGCGGAACAGGCGCGTGTCGCGGCCGTCGGCGCCCGGCTCGGCGAGTTCGTGCGGCAGCCTCGCGAGCTTCGCGAAGCCGCCGGACGCGCGGCCGTACTCCGCGGCCGCGGCCGCCGCCGCGGCGATCGCGCCGGCCGACGCGCCGCCGACGCTGCGCAGCCGGTAATGCGCGGCGAGCGCCGCGATCGCGCCCGGATAGACGATGCCGCTCGCGATGCCGCCCTTCATGATCAGATCGCATTCGGCCGCGGCCGCTTGCGTGGCCTGCCGCGTTGCGTCGCCGTCCGCGTGCGTCATCGCATCCTCCGGTGCCGCGGCGCACGAGGCGCCGGCTAGCCGAACTTCAGATCGAGCGCGGCGGCGACCGCGCGCACGCGCTCCGCGCTCGCGGCGAGCCCGGCGTCGCGCGGCGCGACGCGCGGACGCCCGTCGAGCGTGCAGCGGAGCGCGCGGCCGAGCAGGTCCGCGTGCGCCGCGGCGAGATCGCGCGCGGCGTCCGTGTCGAGCAGGCCGGCCTCCGTGACGCGCGCGATCAGCTCGGCCGTGTTGCCGCTGCCGAGCAACAGCGGGCGCTCGGCCGCGTGCATCAGCACGAGCGCCTGCAGCAGGAACTCGACGTCGACGAGGCCGCCGAGCCCCTGCTTCAGATCGAACCGCTGCGCGTCGGAGCGGTCGCGCTCGGCACGCCAGCGCGCGCGCATCGCGACGATCTCGGCGCGCAGCGCGTCGGCGTCGCGCGACCGCGCGAGCAGCTCCGCGCGGATCTCGCCGAAGCGGCGCACGACGGCGGCGTCGCCGGCGCTCGCACGCGCGCGTACGAGCGCCTGCAGCTCCCAGGTCCAGGCGCGCTCGCGCAGGTACGCCTCGTACGCGGCGAGGCTCAGCACGAGCAGGCCCTTGCTGCCGTCCGGGCGCAGGCGCACGTCGACCTCGTAGAGCCGGCCGGCGCGCGTCAGCAGGCCGAGCCGGTGCACGACGCGCTGCGCGAGCCGCGCGTAGTAGCGCGCCGGATCGAGCGGCTTCGCGCCGTCGGACTCGCCGCCGGCGAGGTCGCCGTCGTAGACGAAGACGAGATCGAGGTCCGAGCCGAAGCCGAGCTCGGCGCCGCCGAGGCTGCCGTAGGCGACCGCGGCGAGGCCGGCGCGGCCGGCGAAGCGTCCGTGCGCGGCGGCGAGCTCGCGCTCGGCGACGCGCAGCACGGCCGCGAGCACGACGTCGGCGACGTCGGCGAGCGCGCGCGCGGCGGCGATCGCGTCGAGGCGGCCGTCGAGGAACGCGAGCCCGATGCGGAACAGCGCCGATTGGCGCTCCTCCTGGATCAGCTCGATCTCGGCCTCGGCGTCTTCGCCGGCGAGCGTCGCCAGACGCCGCGCGAGCTCGTCCTCGAACGCCTCGCGCCGCGGCGGGCCGTCGACGCGGTCGTCGAATACGTCGTCGATCAGCAGCGGATGCTCGATCACGCGGCCGGCGAGGAACGCGCTCGCGGAGAACACCTCGCTCAGGCGCTTCAGCGCGGCCGGCTGCTCGTCGAGCAGCGCGAGATAGACCGAGCGGCGCGCGACCGCGTGGACGAGCCGCAGCAGCCGCGTCAGGCACCGCGCCGGCTGCGGCTGCGCGGCGGCCGCGGCGAACAGCGCCGGCATCACGCGGTCGAGCCGCTCGCGCGAGCGCGCCGACATGTTGCGGAGCGCCGCGGAGCCGAGCAGCGCCTCGAGCTCGGCCGCGACCTCGGCCGGCGGATCGAAGCCGGCCGCCGCGAGCGCGCCGAGATCGACCGCCGCGCCGGCCGCGAGCGCGCGCCAGTGCTCGATCCACGGCGCGGTGTGCTGCTCCGCCTCGCTGCGCGCGTCGAACGCCATCAACGTGCCGAATTCCTCGGCGACCGCGGCACGGTGCCGGGCGAGCGCGCGCGCGAGCGCGTCCCAGTCCGCGCAGCCGAGCGCGAGCGCGATGCGCGCGCGCGTCTGCGCGTCCGCCGGGATCGCGTGCGTCTGCTGGTCGGCGAACATCTGCACGCGGTTCTCGAGCCGGCGCAGGAACAGGTACGCCGCGCGCAGCGTCTGCGCGCGCGCGGCCGGCACGAAGCCGAGCTGCTCGCACGCGGCCAGCGCCGGCAGCAGCCCGCGCGCGCGCAGCGTCGGCTCGCGGCCGCCGCGGATCAGCTGCACGAGCTGCACGACGAACTCGATCTCGCGGATGCCGCCGTGGCCGAGCTTGAGGTCGTCGGCGAGATCCTTGCGCGCGACCTCGGCGTCGATCAGCGCCTTCATCTCGCGCAGGCCGGCGAACGCGCCGTAGTCGAGATAGCGCCGGAACACGAACGGGCGCAGCGTCTCCAGCAGGCGCGCGCCGCCGCCGCGGTCGCCGGCGACCGGCCGCGCCTTGATCCACGCGTAGCGCTCCCAGTCGCGGCCCTCGCGCTGGAAGTATTGCTCCATCGCGGCGAACGACAGCGCGATGCGGCCGGCGCTGCCGAACGGCCGCAGGCGCAGATCGACGCGGCAGACGTAGCCGTCGGCGTCGCGCTCGGCGAGCAGCGCGACGAACGCCTGGCCGACTCGCGTGTAGTACGCGCTCGCGTCGAGCGGACGCGCGCCGTCGCTGTCGCCCGAATGCGCGAACGCGAGCACGAGGTCGACGTCGGAGGAGAAGTTCAGCTCGCCGCCGCCGAGCTTGCCGAGCGCGAGCACGGCGAGCCGCTGCGGCTCGCCGTGCTCGCCGCGGATCACGCCGTGGCGCGCGGCGACCTGACGCTCGGCGCCGCGCAGCGCAGCCTCGATGCAGGTCTCGGCGAGCACCGACGCGCCGGCGAGCGTGGTCTCGACCGAGTCCGCGCCGTTGACGTCGCGCCAGATCAGGCGCAGCGCCTCGCGCCGGCGGAACCGGCGCAGCGCCGCGCGGAGCTCGGCGTCGCCGGCCTCGGCGAGCGCGCCGGCGCGCGCGTCGGCGTGGCGCGGATCGCTCATCAGCTGCAGGAACTCCGGACCGAGCAGGCGCGGATCGCGCAGGAAGCTCTCGTAGGCGAAATCGCTCGCGAGCAGCACGCGCTGCAGGTGGTCGTCGACGCCGGCGTCGTCGTGGAACGGCACGCCGGCCTCGCGGCAGGCCGCCTCGAGCCGCGACAGGCGCTCGTTCAGGAAGGCGGCCGTCGCACGCGGCCAGTCGGCTTGCGGGAGCATGCGTCGATTCTCGCAGCAGCGTCGCCGACGCGGCCAGCGCGGCGTGCCGGCGCGTCATGACAACGGTGGCCCGTCGTGGCACTGTCACGCCCCTGCCATGAACGTCCGCTTCCCGAATCCCGTCGCGCGCGCCGCTCCGCGGCGCGAGGCGCTCGCCGTCGGTGCGCTCGCGCTGGCCGTCGCGGCGCTGGTCGGCGAGCTCGATCCCGGCGTCGACATGCCGCGCCTGGCCGAGGACGCGACGATCTTGTGCGTGCTCGCGCTGAACGCGTTGCCGGCGCTGACGCTGCTCGCGCTGCTGCTCGCGCTGACGCAACGCGTGCTGCTGTCGACCTGGCTGGTCGCGCTCGCGATCGGCGCGCTGTACTCGGCGAACGCGGCCAAGCTCGGCGCGCTGCAGACGCCGCTGCTGCCGGCCGACCTGCGTCTGCTCGCGGCACCCGGCGCGGCGTTCCACCTGCTCGGGCCGTACCTGCACCCGCGCGCGCTGTCCGCGCTCGCGCTCGCCGTCGGCGTGACCGCGCTGCTGTTTCGCGAACGGCGCCTCGCGCTGCTCGACCGGCGCCGCTCCGCGGCGCTCGCCGCGGCCGCGCTGCTGACCGGCGCGAGCCTCGTCGCCGGCTCGGCGCCGTGGCGGCAGCTGTACCGCTCGGCCGGGCTCGCGCTCGAGCCGTGGTCGCTCGCCGAGAGCGCGGTGCGCAGCGGCCTGATCGGCGGTCTGCTGCTGTACCACTGGGAGATCCACGGCGGCGACGTGCCGGCGGCCGACCGCGACGCCGCGCTCGCGCTGCTCCGCCGTCACGCGCCGGCGCTGCGCGAGGCGCTCGCCGCGGCGGCCGCGCCGGCGGAGCGGCCGGACATCGTCGTCGTGCAGAGCGAGTCGCTGTTCGACCCGGCGCGGCTGCGCGCGGTGCCGGCCGGCCGCCATCTGCACGAGTACGCGCGGCTCGCGCACAGCGGCCGCTCCGGCGCGCTGCGCGTGCCGACGTTCGGCGGCGGTACGATCCGCACCGAGTTCGAGGTGCTGACCGGCGCGCCGCTGGCGAGTCTCGGCGGCGTGCAGTACCCGTGGCTCGAGCTCGACGTCGACGCATATCCGAGCCTCGCGCGCACGCTCGGCGCGCACGGCTACCGCCGCGTCGCGATCCACCCGAACGCGGCCGCGTTCTGGAACCGTGCGCGCGCGTACCCGGCGCTCGGCTTCGAGCGCTTCGTCGACGCGGCCGCGTTCGCGCCGGAGCAGACCGTCGGCCTGTTCACCTCCGACGCGGCGCTGACCGAGCGCGTGCTCGCCGAGCTCGACGACGACGGGCCGCCGCAGTTCGTGTTCGCGATCAGCATCGAGAACCACGGCCCGTTCGACTGGCGCCCCGGCCTCGACGCGGACCGGCTCGCCGCGATCGCGCTGCCGGACGCGCTCGATGACGCCGCGCGGCCGTGGCTCGCGCATTACCTGTACCTCGCCGACGACGCCGACCGCGCGCTCGGCCGTCTCGCCGACGCGCTGCGCGCGCGCGGCCGGCGCACGCTGCTGCTGTTCTACGGCGACCATCTGCCGGACCTCGGGCCGGTCTACGCCGAGCTCGGCTTCGACGACGGCCGCGACGCGCACGATCAGCCGGTGCCGTGGTTGCTGCTCGACAGCGCCGATCCGCGGCCGCGCCGGCTCGACGCGCGCAGCTGGATGCTGCCCGGCCTGCTGCTCGCCGCGGCCGGCGTGCACGACGGCGGCTATTTCGACGTCGTGCGCGCGCTCACGCATGCGCCCGGCTTCGACGCGGACGAGGCCGATACCGCCGACGGCCTCGACGCGCTCGCGCGCCTGCAGCTGCGCGGCGAGCTCGACCCCGTGCTGCGCGAGGCGCTCGGCGCCGCCGCCGGCTGAGTGCCGCGGCGCGGGCGGCGCCGGCGTCGCGGCGGACTCATGCTGCGCGCGGACGCCGTTCGCGGAGGGGATCCGCAGCGGCCCCGGGTGGCAACGCGAAACGACGACGACCGGCCAAGCGCACGACGCGCGCTCGACCGACGCGATGTTCTGCGCGGTCTACGACCGCCTCAAGACGATGGCCGCGCGCCGGCTCGCGCCGCGCCTGACCGCCGTAGTCACGACGCGTGGCACCGCCGGCGGCACGACCGCCGCGATATGTACTCGCATTCGGCGCGCACCTACAATCGGCGTCCTCGATTTCCGCAGCGGAGCAGCCATGACGTCGCCGGCCCGGTTCTTCCTCGCCGCGTTCGTGCTCGCGGCGCCTTCGGTGCACGCCGACGACGCCTGCACCGGCTTCAAGTGGAATGCCGCGCACGAGCACGCGCTGTTCCTCGGCGACGCGGCCGCGGCGACCGCCGGCAAGGACGTCGCGTCGGCACCGAAGCTCGACCTCGACCGTCTCTACGAGCTCGCGCTGTCGCCGCAGGACGGCGTCCGGTTCGCCGCGCCGCCGAGCAAGACGATGCTCGCCGACGGCGCGTACGCCGGCGTCGTGCGCTTCGCGCCGGCGCAGGCCGGGCAATACCGCGTCTCGCTCGACGTGCCGTTCTGGATCGACGTCGTCGCCGACGGCAAGCCGATCCCGTCGATCGACTTCAACGGCGCGCACGGCTGCGACAAGCCGCGCAAGATCGTCGTCTACGACCTGCCGGCCGGCAAGGACCTCGCGCTGCAGCTGAGCGGCGCGACGAACGCGCGCGTGCGCATCGCGCTGACGCCGGTCGCCGCGTCGGCGAAGTGAGCGCGCGGCACGGCCGCGGCACGCGCCGGGCCGTCTGCATCGCCGCGCTCGCCTCGGCCTGTGCGGCCGCGACTGGCGCCGACTTCCGCGCGGACTTCGCCGACACGCGCAATCCGCCGCCGTACCGCGCGCTGGGCGCGGCGGAGCGCGCGCGCTTCGATCTCGGCCATGCGCTCCTGAACACGCAATGGGTCGCCGCCGGCACGCCGAACGCGGCGCGCCGCGACGGGCTCGGACCAGTGTTCAACGCGGCGTCGTGCGATGCGTGCCACAACGAAGGCGCGCGCGGCCAGGGACTCGCGCACGACGGCGCGTTGCCCGCGTCGATCGTCGTGCAGCTCGCGCGCACGACGCCGGACGGCGGCGACGCGCCGGACCCGGCCTACGGGCACGTGCTGAATCCCGAGGCGCTCGACGGCTTCGCCGCCGAGGCCGACGTCGAGGTTCGCTACGCGGTGCGCGAAGGCCGCTACGCGGACGGCACGCCGTGGCAGCTCCGCGAGCCGCACTACGAGATCCGCGGCCTGCGCTACGGCGCGCTCGCGGCGGACACCGCGATCAAGCCGCGCATC
>DASWOS010000495.1:0-3070 GCA_036398645.1 Dokdonella sp.
CTTGCCGTGATCGACGTGCGCGATGATCGAGAAATTACGGATGAGCTGCATCGAGACGGCTGCGGTCCCCGCGGGGAAAAAAGACACAAGCGCCGAATTATCGCAGAAACCGCCGCCGCCGCGTCGCACGCGGACGTAAAAAGGCGGGGCCGCGCTGCGCGGCCCCGCCGGTTCGTCGACGCGGCGCGTGCGCCGCGCCGGCTCAGCCCTTCCCCTTCGGCACGCTGGCGGTCAGGAACTGGGTCTGATCGTCGCGGCGGACCAGCAGCATGACCGCGTCGCCGGGCTTCGCGCCCTTGACCGACGCGTTGAAGTCGGCGACGGACTTGATCGGCTTGCGGCCGACCATCAGGATCACGTCGCCCGGCCGCAGCGGCGTGCGGCGGGCGGCGCCGCCGACGACGCGCTGCACGACGACGCCCTGCTGGTCGCCGATGCCGAGATCCTTGCGCTGCTCCGCGGTCAGCTCGTCGACGACGATGCCGAGCGGATTGCCGGCGGCCGCTTCGGCGCCGCCGGTGCGCGCGTCGGCGACCGCGTTCTTCTCCGCCTTCTGCGCGCCGACGACGATCGGAACGGTGAGGGTCTTGCCGTCGCGCCAGATGCCGAGCGTCGCGCTCGTGCCCGGCTTGGTCGATCCGACCAGCGGCGGCAGGTCCGCGTTGCTGACGATGTCGTGGCCGTCGAAGCTCAGGATCACGTCGCCGAGCTGCACGCCGGCCTTGTCCGCGGCGCCGCCCGGAGTGACTTGGTTGACCAGCGCGCCGCCGGTGCGCGGCAGGCCGAGCGCCTTCGCCTGCTCGCGGTCGACCGCCTGGATCTGCACGCCGATCATGCCACGCGTGACGTGGCCGCTGGTCTTGATCTGCTCGACCGCGTTCATCGCGATGTCGATCGGGATCGCGAACGACACGCCCATGAAGCCGCCGGTGTTCGAGAAGATCTGCGAATTGATGCCGACGACCTGACCGGCGAGGTTGAACAGCGGGCCGCCTGAGTTGCCGCGGTTGATCGGCACGTCGGTCTGGATGAACGGCACGTACTGCTGATCGATGCCGCCGAAGTTGCGTCCGACCGCGCTGACGATGCCGGCGGTGACCGAATGGTCGAAGCCGAACGGCGATCCGATCGCGACCATCCACTGCCCCGGCTTCACGCTCTTCGAATCGCCGATCGCGACCGCGGGCAGGTTCGTCGCGTTGATCTTCAGCAGCGCGATGTCGTACTGCGCGTCGGTGCCGATGACCTTCGCGTCGAGCTCGCGGCGGTCGGACAGGCGCACGGTGATCTGGTCCGCGCCGTCGACGACGTGGTTGTTCGTCAGCACGTAGCCGTCCGGCGAGATGATGAAGCCGGAGCCCATCGAGACGCGCTCGCCGCTGCGCGGATGCGGCACCATGCCCGGGCCGAAGAAGCGTCGGAAGATCTCCGGCACGTCCTGGCTGTCGGTGTCGTCGTCCTGCGCGTCCGGATTGCCGCTCGCCTGCACGTTCACGACCGCGGGCCCGTACTTCTCGACGAGTCCGGTGAAGTCCGGCAGGTCCGCCGCGCGGACCGCGCCGACCATCACCAGCGCCAGCACCGGCGCGCCGATCCAGCGGCCGAACGTTCCGCTCCTCAAGTTCGTCATGGCATTCACCTCGGTGGTTCCCTCTGAATGATATGGGTCGGAGCCGGCGGCGGAGCAAGCCCGCCGGCCCGAGCACGCGCTTGGATGAAGCCGACCCGACAAAGTTCCGGAGCGCTGCCGGTGCGCGGCGCGCGCTTTAGGCGCGCTTCATGCGCTACGGCGAGATCGGCTGCAGCGAACGCGCGATCCGCTCGACCGTCGCGCGCGGCACGCCGCCGAGCACGGTGATGCGGAAGCCGTCCGTGTCGCGCGCGTAGACGCTGAGCACGCCCTTCTGCGTCGCGCGGTCCGGCTGCGCGGGCTCACGCGCGTCGCGCGGCTCGACGTAGACGGAGACGTCGGCGAGTCCGTCCGAGAGCATCTGATGCTCCGCCTGCGCAGCGCCCTGCGCCGCGCGCTGGCTGTACAGGAAATGGAAGCCCGGCGGAGGGTCGACGACGCGCCAGCGCGTCGCGCGTCCGAGCGGAATCTCGTCCGGCGGCACGCCGGCGTCGGCGCCCGCACCCGCGGCGAGATCGCCCTCGCGCGGTCGCGCGCCGATCTCGAGGTCGACGAACGCGAATTGCTCGAGCACGCGCTTCGACGCGTCGACGACGGCCGAACGCAGCGGCAGCGCGCTGTCGCTCTCGAGCCAGATCCGGTAGCCGTAGCGGTACGCGTCGCGCGGCACGATGTCGACGATGCGCGCGCCGTAGCCGGCGACGCGATCGGTGCCGTCCGCTGCGAACGCGTAGAACGATCGCAGGGCGGCGTTGCGCGTTTCCGGCACCAGCGGCAGCAGCCGCGCGCCGTCGCGATTCGGGAACAGCACGGCCGGCGACCCGGCCGGCAGGCAGGCGACCGAGCCGCCGCTGCGCACGGCCTCGCTGCGCGCGCCGCTCAGGCTGATCAGGCGCTCGCGCTCCTCGGCGCCGTCGCCGGCGTGGAAGAGGCGCAGCGCGTCGATCTGTCCGTCGTGCTCGTAGATGAACGAACCCTGGTAGTTCAGCCCGCGCACCGCGAGCGACATCTTCGCGAGCAGGTTCGCCGGCGCGGCGGCGTCGTCGGCGGCGTGCACCGGGCCGGGCGCGCCGAGCGGGGTCAGGATCAGAAGCAGCAGGCGGCCGAGCCGGAGCGCGCGCCGGTTCGCGCGCGGCGGGCCGGCGCCGTCGGCCTCACGCATCGGCGCTCAGCGGTTCTGCGGGATCGACGTGCCCGACGGCGACTGCGGCTGCGCCGGCGCGAGCAGCACGTACGGCACGAAGCCGGACTGTCCCGACCCGCCGACCGCCTGGTAATGGCGCAGCAAGTACGACTGCAGGCGCGGATCGACCGCGGACGGCTGCACGTACTCGTATTGGGTGCCGAAGCTCGCCGGCGCGACCGGCACGTCCGGCGCGAGCAGCGGCGGGTGGAACTCGCCCGGCGTCGACGACGCGCTCGCAGCGGCTGATGCGGCGG
>DASWOS010000496.1:0-3361 GCA_036398645.1 Dokdonella sp.
CTCGCGCTGCTGAAGGACGTCGGCGAGTACGCGCACGCGGGCACGATCCACGCGCTCGGCGCGCTCGCGCTGCCGGCCGGCGCCGAGGCCGCCGCCGCGCGTGCGGCGGCGGGAGCCGAGCGCGCGCGGCTGCTCGCGAACGCGCCGGCGGAGGCGCACGACACGCTCGCCGCGGCGATCGATCGCCGCCTGCGCGAGGAGGCGCCGGCCGATGCACGCTGATCCGCGGCCCACCCCGCCACCGCTGCACGAGCAATTGTCCGCGCTGCTGCGCGAGCACCGCGTGCTGATCGAGCAGCTGCGCCAGCGCCAGGATCATTTCCGCCGCGTCGCGCGCTCGGTCTGGCGCGTGCAGGAGGACGAGCGCCGGCGCATCGCGCACGAGCTGCACGACGGCATCGGCCACAACGTGACCGCGCTGATCCATCTGATCGGCGAGGCGCTCGCGGCGCTGCCGGACGGCGACGCGACGCGCGCCGTGCGGCACGGGCTCGAGCGCGCCGGCGCGATCGCAGCGGCGACGCTCGACGACACGCGCACGCTGTCGCGCCTGCTGCGGCCGCAGATCCTCGACGATCTCGGCCTCGAGCCGGCGCTGCGCTGGCTCGTGCGCACGTTCGCCGAGACGCACGCGCTCGAGGTCGCGCTGCACGTCGACGGCCCGGCGGACGAGCTCGACGGCGACCGCCGCACGCTCGTGTTCCGCGTCGCGCAGGAGGCGCTCGCGAACGTCGCGCGCCACGCGCAGGCGCGCCGCGTCGAGGTCGCGCTGGTCTGCGCCGACGGCCATGCGAGCCTCAGCGTGCGCGACGACGGCCGCGGCGCGGACCCGCGCCGGGCGCTCGCGCGCAGCGGCGAAGGCGCGAGCAGCGGGCTCGGCGGCATGCACGAGCGCGTGCGCCTGTTCGGCGGCAGCCTGCACGTCGAATCCGAAGCCGGCGCCGGCTTCGCGGTGACCGTGCGCTTCCCGATCAGCGACGGCGAGCCGGTGCCGCGATGATCCGCCTGCTGATCGCCGACGACCACACGATCATGCGCGAATGCCTCGTCGCGAGCCTGCGCGGCAGCGGCGACTGCGTCGTCGTCGCCGAGGCCGGCGACGGCATCGCGGCGCTCGAGATGGCGCACGCGGCGAAGCCCGACGTCGCCGTCATCGACATCTCGATGCCGCGCCTGAACGGCATCGAGGTCGTGCGCCGGCTCAGCGCCGAGCTGCCGCGCACGCGCGTGCTCGTGCTGACGATGCACGAGGAGGACGAGTACGTGCTGCTCGCGGTGCGCGCGGGCGCGGCCGGCTACGTCGTCAAGCAGGCGCCGACCAGCGAGCTGCTGAGCGCGATCCGCGCGGTCGCCGGCGGCAGCGTGCACTTCGGGCCGTACGCGGCGAAGCTGCTCGCCGCGCAGCTGCAGCAACCGAAGCCGCTGCCCGAGGACCCGTACGGCAGCCTGTCGCCGCGCGAGCGCGAGGTCCTGCACCTCGTCGTCGACGGTCTCACGATCAAGGAGATCGCCGCGCGACTCGGCGTCACGCCGAAGACCGCCGAGAACCATCGCAGCCGCGTGCTCGGCAAGCTCGAACTGCGCAACAGCGCCGAGCTCGTGCGTTACGCGATGCGCAAGCGGCTCGTCGAGTGAGCCGCGCCGGCGCGCGCCGCGCGGACACGGACGCGGCGCCGGCGGTCATCGCCGCGGCGCCGGCGCCGCGGCGAATTCGGCGCCTTCGACGAGATCGAGGGTGGCGTCGACGTCCGGAATCGCGTCCGCGATGATCCGGCCGAGGCGCAAGTCCGGCCGCGCCCCGAGCGCGCCGCGGAGCGCCGACAGCAGTGGCTCGAGATCGTCCGCGCTGCGCGTGCGGCGCGACCGGACCGAACGCACCGTGCCGAGGAACTGGTCGGCAGAAATCCAGTTGCGCGCATCCTTGCGCCCGGTCGCGACGTGCGGATCGCGCCAGTCCCATTTGTAGGTTCTCGATTCCAGCTCGCTCGCGTCGAGCTTGCGCAATGCGTCGGCGCCGCCGACGAAGCCGACCATGATCGGTTCGCCATCCTCGCAGCGGCGCACGATCTCGTCGAGGCCGGCGCGCGCGCGGTAGTTCCGCTCGCGGCCGCGGTCCGGGGCCGATTCATCGGCGACCTCGTCGAGCCGACACAGGCTCTCGCAGAGCGCGTCGCGATACGCGTCGGAGCGAAGACCGGCGGTGCTGCGCAGCCGCGCGCGCACGTCGGAAAACGAGAAGAACCGCACGCCGGCGCCGGTCAGCAGCGCACGGCTCGATTCCGGCGCGAGATAGACGATGTGCGCGGACGCGCACTCGATGCCGGTGCACCGTCGGGCGCGCTCCTCGAGCTTCTTCGCGGCCGAACGATACTTCGGACTCCTCGACCGCTGCGCGATCTCACAAAATTGCTCGCGCAACCGTCGCCACGGCTTTTCCTCGGCGGCGACCTCGCGGTAGATGCCGAGCTGCTCGTCGCGAACGCTCGCAGGGTCGGTCTTGAGCTCGAGCAAGATCAGCTCGCACGCGATCCGGTCGTACGCGAGCCAGTCGACGTTCGTCGAGCGGTAGACGTTCTCCGCGCGATTCTTCAGCGGGAACTCGGCGGCGAGCACGACGACGTCGTGGCCGAGCAGGACCGCCGAGAGGAAGTCCTCGACGAACAGGCCGAGGATCGGCCCGATCGCGCGCTCCAGTTGATACTTCGGCACGTACTCGCCCTGCTCCAGAAGATGCTGCAGCAGCGTCGCCCAGAACGCGGCTTCGACGCCCGGCGTGTCGTGACTCATCCGCGTGACCCTCGCGTCGGATGATCAAACGATCGCTCAATCGAGCGTCTCGCGCAAGCAAACGGGTCGCGGACGCTTCGAGACGGCGATGTCGCCGGCCGATTCGCCGCGGCAGTGCCGTGCGTGCGGAAAAGCCGAAGCCTATGCACGCCGGCGCGACGTCGAGACCGGAAAAGCCGCGGCGGCGGAAACGGCGCAAGCACTGCCCGGCCGCGTGCCGCGGATCGCGTCAGTGCAGCCCCGGCGGCCGATCCGCCGGCGCGACGGCCCAGCTGTGCGACGGCTCGGGCGCGAGCTCGAAGCGCAGCGTGCCGCCGCGCGCGACGAAGTCGGCCGGCAGCCATGCGCGCGAGGACGCGCGGCCGTCGACCTCGAGCGCGTGCACGTACGGCGCGGCGGGCGCCGCGTTCGCTGCGTCGATTACGATCGTCGTGCCGTCCGCGCGGCGGATCTCCGCGCGCGGGAACGCCGGGCTGCCGAGCACGAGCTCGGCGCGGCCCGGCAGCAGCGGATACAGGCCGAGCGCGGACCAGACGTACCACGAGGACATCTCGCCGAGATCGTCGTTGCCGGG
>DASWOS010000497.1:0-5681 GCA_036398645.1 Dokdonella sp.
CTACGGCAAGGCCGATCCTTCCGCCGGATTCGTCGTGATCGGCTATTCGTTCGGCGCGAGTCTCGTGCCGGTGGTGATCAACCGGTTGCCGGCCGCGCTGCTTGCGTCGGTCGATGGCGGCGTGCTGATCTCGCCCGACGATGCGGCCGTGTTCGAGATCCATGTCGGCGACTGGTTCGGCTCCACCCATCACGACGACACGCTGCCGGTCGGGCCGGAAATCGCAAGCTCGAAGGTACCGCTGGTGTGCGTCCACGGTGCGGACGAGGACGACAGCTTCTGCCTGAAGCCGCAGCCGGCGACGGTGCGCGTCGTCGCGCTGCCGGGCGGACACCACTACGACGGCGACTACGGCGCGCTCGGCGCCGCGATCGTCGACGGCTTGCGCGGGTTCGCGCCGCCGCGTTAGGCGCACGCGAATGTCGACGGCGCGTGAAATCCGCCGTGCCGGCCGCCTGTAAGAACACGCAGATGGCCGCTGCCGTCCGCGACGCCGATGCTTGAGGCGTCGGCACCGCGCGGCGTCCGCCGTCGCGCCGCTGCGGGCGGCGCCTGCGCTCGGCGCGCCGTGCGCCGCTCCGCGCGGCGCAGCCGACGTCCGACGACGGCGAGGAGCGAACGATGCTTTCGAATCCGATCCGCACGCGCGCGTCGCGCCGGTGGCCTGCGGCGCTCCGGCTCGGCGCCGCGCTGGCCGCGCTGGCCGCGTCCGGCGCGCCGCTGCACGCGACCGAGATCCCGGTGCCGAACGGCGACTTCTCCGACACCGCGAACGACGGCCGCATCGGCGGCGGCCTTCTCGGCGCGTCCGGCCGCGACGTGCCGCTCGGCGCCGGCCCGTGGCGCGGCAGCTACTACGGCCTGCTCGGTCTGCTCGCGCCGCCGACGCTGACGATCGGCGGCGGCGAGGCGACGATCACCGGCATCGCCGGGATCGACCTGCTCGGCCTGCTCGCGAACGGCGCGTACTTCAGCCAGACGCTGCCGACGCCTTACGTCGTCGGCACGCGCTACACGCTGAGCGCGCAGGTCGACGTGAATTCCGTGCTCGATCTCGCCGTGCTCGGCACCGGCAACGCGGGCCTCGCGCTGCGCGCGAACGGCGCGACGTTGGCGTCGACCGTGGACGCCGCGCCGCAGCTGATCGGCCTGACGCCGCTCGGCGGCACCAGCTATCTGCTGAAGCTCCGCTACGACGCGACCGCGCCGGTCGACGGCAACATCGACGTCGAGCTGCTCGGCACGCCGCAGAACCTGCTCAGCCTGAACCTGTTCGGCGCGGTCGCGTACGCCGACGTGCGCCTCGACGCGGCGCCGATCCCGACCGCGCCGACGGTCCGCGTCGACGGCGGCGCGGCGCAGAGCGCGACGGTCGGCATGCCGTTCGCGCAGGCGCTGAACGTGCAGGTGCTCGACGTCGACGGCGAGCCGGCACCGAACGTCGTCGTCTCGTTCACCGCGCCGGCGGCCGGCCCGAGCGCGGCGCTGTCGGCGCCGAGCGCGACGACCGGCGTGGACGGCACCGCCGCGGTCACCGCGATCGCGAACACGGTCGCCGGCCGTTACGCGGTCGTGGCGAGCGCGGCCGGCGTCGACGTGCCGGCGAGCTTCGACCTGACGAATCTCGCCGGCGCGCCGGCGCAGGCGATCGCGGCCGGCGCCGGTGCGGAGCAGAGCACGACGATCCTGACGCAGTTCCCGGCGCCGCTCGTCGTCGCGGTCGCCGACGCGTTCGGCAACCCGGTGCCCGGCGTCGCGGTCGACTTCGCCGCGCCCGCCGACGGCGCGTCGGCGACGCTGTCGGCGTCGGCGGCGACGACCGACGCGGGCGGGCTCGCGCAGGTCGAGGCGACCGCGAACGCGACCGCGGGCTCGTATGCGGTCGTCGCGAGCGCGGCCGGCGTCGACGCGCCGGCGACGTTCGCGCTGACCAACACGCCGCCGCCCGGAACGGTGCTCGACGGCGCCGGCGGCAGCGCACAGTCGGCCGAGCTCGGCGGCGCGTTCCTTTGCGAGCTCGAGGTGCGTGCGACGCTGCCGGACGGCAGCGCCTACGCCGGCGCCGAGATCGAGTTCGACGCGCCGGCCGCGGGCGCGTCGGCCGTGCTGAGCGACGGCGCCGCGAGCGGCTCGACGCTGCTCGTCGCCGCGGACGCGGACGGCGTCGCGCGCGTGCAGGCGACCGCGAACGAGGTCGCCGGCGACTACGTCGTCACCGCCGCGCTGGTCGGCGCCGACGACGTCGATCCGGTGCGGTTCGCGCTGCGCAACGTCGAGTCGCTGATCTTCGCCGACGGCTTCGACGCACCGTGCCGGCCTACGCCGTGATGCATCGAGCGCCCCACCGGCGGCGCGGTCGCGTCGGCGCGGCACCGGTCGGCGCGGCGCGGCCTGTGGCGACGACGCGCTCCGGGGTCGCGCGGCGATCGTGCCGAGATCGCCGCCGCGTCGGCACGGCCGACGGCGTTCCCGGCGCGCGCCGAGCGGCCGGCCGGATCGTGTAGGCCGCGGCTTCAGCCGCGGCCGTCCGGACGCCGCGCCGCGCCGCACCGCCCTCCGCGGTGCGCGGTGCGCGGCGCCGGTCCGCGCGCGCTAGCGGCCGCCGAACAGGAACTTGCGATAGCCGCCGGCGACGAGCGCGGCGACGTCGATCAGCAGCCCCGGCACCCACAGCCCGCGCGGGTAGGCGAGATACGCGCCGACCCAGTCCGGGCCGAACTTCTCCTTGTAGCGGCGCAGGCCCTGGTAGTTGTAGAAGCGGCCGCCGTAGCGGAACGCGAGCGCGGCGAGGCGCTCGTTGATGCGCGCGTACGGGTTGTCGCCGACCGACGACAGCGGCGCCATGCCGAGGCTGAACGTCGCGTAGCCGTGCTCCTTCGCCCATTGCATGACGCGCGCGAACAGGAAGTCCATCGTGCCGCGCGGCGCGTCGTCGACGTGGCGCATCAGGTCGACGCTCGCGGTGCCGTTCGGCCCGTACGGCGGCAGCACGTTCGCGAACGCGATCAGCTCGTCGTCGCGGCGGACCAGCGCGAGCGGGCTCCAGGCCAGGTAGTCCGGATCGAAATGGCCGAGCGAGAAGCTCTTCTCGCGCGCGCCCTTGTCGGCGAGCCAGGCGTCGGAGACGCGCTCGACGTCGCTCATCAGCACCGTGTCGAACGGCGGCTCGACGAGCTCGAAGCGCAGGCGCTCCTTGACCGAGCGGTTGACCGCCTGGCGCAGGTCCTCCCAGCGCTTGCCGGCGAGCGTGAACTCGTCGAGCCGTACCGTCGCGAGCTCGCCGAGCTTGAACAGGTCGAAGCCGAGATCGTGGTACAGCGAGAGCTCCGGTTCGAGCACTTCGTAGAACAGCGGCACGCGGTCCTGCGCGTCGGCGAAATGGCGGAAGTCGAGGATCGCGCGCTTGATCGCGCTTTCGGGGCCGCACGGCGAGCCGAGCGCGACGAGGCGGTCGCGCACCGCGCCGAACGCGACCACCGCGTGGCCGTCGGCGGACCAGAACAGGTGCTTGTCGCCCATGAACGACAGATGCGCGAACTCGCCGCCGCCGTGCTCGGCGTAGACCGCGCGCGCGCGCTCGAGCTCGGCCTGCGTCGGCAGCTTCAGCGGCGGCCGCCGCACCGAGAACGACTGCCAGATCAGATAGATCGCGAGGCCGAGCGCGGCGGCGAACAGGCCGCGCGCGAGCCGCGAGGAATGCTCGCCGGCGCCGAAGTACCAGAGGTCGAAGCTGTCGTCGCCGAGCACGGCCCAGACGCCGATCGCGAAGAACGCGAGCACGACCGCGATCAGCCCGGCGAGCCAGGTGAACGTCGTCAGCGAGGTCAGGCTCAGCGCGCGCTGCGTGAACTCGCGCTTGCGCGTGCGCAGCAGCAGCGCGATCGCGAGCAGGAACGCCGCCTCGGCGAAGTGCAGGCCTTTGGTCACCGCGAGCACCGCGCCGACGACGAGCACCCACGACGCGAGCCGGTACGCGACGCGCAGGCGCCCGTCGATGCCGCGGCCGAGGCCGAGCAGCAGCACGCCGCCGAGGATCGACAGCCAGTACGAGCCTTCGACCGCGGTCAGCGGCAGGTACTCGTGCACGAGCTCGATGTGCTCGTGCACGGCCGGGATCGCGGCCGACGCGAGCAGCAGCAGGCCGGCCGCGAACGTCAGCGCGGCGAGCACGCGGATGCCGAGCCCGGCGAGCAGGCTCGCCGGCAGGCCGAGCACGCCGAACAGCGGATGCGTGCGCAGCCGCGTGGCGGCGCGCGCGACCGCGGGCAGGTGGCCGGCGAGCAGGCCCGAACCGACGTAGAGGCCGGCCAGCAGCGGCACGAGGTAGTAGGTGATGCGGAACAGGAACAGCCCGGACAGCACTGCGGCGTGGTCGTAGCCGGCCGCCGTCAGCGCGAGCAGCATCAGCACGTCGAACACGCCGAAGCCGCCCGGGATCAGGCTCAGCAGCCCGAGCGTCTGCGCCGCGGCGAAGCTGCCGAGCATCGCGACCGGCTTCACGTGCGCGCCGGAGATGTACAGGCAGCCGTACAGCACCGCCGCGCTCAACACCCAGTCGACGAACGACAGCGCCGCGAGCGCGAGCTTCAGGCGCAGCGGCGGCAGCTCGGTGCCGCGCGGCAGCCAGCGCATCAGGCGGCGGCGCGTCGTCAGCACGAAGAACGCCGGCAGGTAGAACGCCGCCGCGACGAGCACGCCGATCGCGAGCCAACGCGCGGTCGTGCCGGGCGCGATCGGCAGCGAACCGGTCGCGAGCGTCGCGACGATCAGGATCGAGAGGCCGAGCGGCAGCGACAGCACCTGCAAGCCGACCAGCGCCGCGCCGACCGTGAGCTCGACGCGGCGCGCGGAGAAGCCGAGCAGGCGCACGCCGGAGCCGATCGCGCCGGACAGGTTCAGCACGTTCGCGAGCGAGTTCGCGACGAACGCGAGGCGCAGCACGTCGCGCGTCGGCAGCGGCATGCCGAGCCAGCGCGCGATGACGACGTCGACGAGGCCGGTGAACGCGACCGCGAACAGCGCCAGCGCGGCGACGCCGAGCGCCGGCAGTGTCGGCACTTCGAGCAGCGTGCGCTGCATCTCCGGCAGGTCGAACTCGTCGATGCTGCGCACGACGAGCCAGCCGATCACGCCGAGGAACGCGATCGGCACGAGCCAGCGCAGCCGCGCCGCGCGGCCGGGCGCGGACGCGCGCTCGACGTTTGCGGGAATGTCGTTGCTCATGCGGGGGATCGTCCCTGAACTCGGCGCAAGTGTAGCGACACGGAGCGCGTCCGATGCGCTCGCGCCGCGCCGCCGTGAGCGCATCCGCCGCGCCGCCCGATCCGGTCCGGTCGAATCCATTCCCGAATGCCGCCGCGGAGTCGCGTCGGCGATCGGCCGCGGCGCCGTGACGAAACGGCGTGCGGAGAGCTGCCGTCGCGTCGCGACCGCATCGGCTTCGCGGACGCGAACGCCACGAGGGATCGCGAGACGTCGAGGTCGCGCGCGGCGACCGCCGCGGTGTCGCGGATCGGATCGCGCCCGGCGCCGCGTCGTGGTCGGCGTCGGCCGCGCGGATCGGCGCCGCGGCGCGACAGGCCGGCTCGGCGCCGGACCGGCGGCCCGGAAGCGCGCCGGTCAGCCGGCTCGCGCGCGGCGACTCAGTCCCGCGTCCGCCGCTCGGCCGCCTCGCGGCGCGC
>DASWOS010000498.1:0-8600 GCA_036398645.1 Dokdonella sp.
CGTTGCGTACGCGGTACGGCGAGTTGCCGGCGGCGCCGGACACTGCCGCGGCCCAGTAAACGAGTTCACGTCGACGCGATTCGCCGGTTCGGTTGCCGTCTCCGGGACGTCCGAAACCGTTCGACGAGCGGCGCGCATGCGAGTCGGGCATGACGAGGCGGTCGCCGAGCCGGATTCGGCCGAAGCGCGCGCCCGATCGCGGCGCGACTCCTGACCATCGCGTAAGCGCTCGCGCACTACCATTGCGCGTAACCCGGTGAGACCCGCGATGCAAGTGGCGGTACTGGCGCTGAACTTCTTCCGCCGCGAGCTGACCGGCCGCTTCGTCGGCAGCTTCTCGGGCGGACTCTGGGCGTTGTTCCAGCCGCTGCTGCAGCTCGCGGTCTACAGCTTCGTGTTCGTGCGCGTGTTCAACGCGCGCGTGCCCGGCCCGGCCGCGATCGGCTACATACCGTTTCTCGCGGCGGCGTTGTGGCCGTGGGTCGCGTTCGCCGAGGCCGTGCTGCGCTCGACCACCGTGATCCAGGACAACGCTGCGTTGATCGGAAAGGTCGCGTTGCCGCGCGAGGTGCTGGTTCTGGCGAGCGTCGCGGCGAGCTTCACCATGCACGTCGCCGGTTTCGTGGCGGTCATGCTCGTCTTGGCCGTTTCCGGCCAGGGCGTGCGTCTCGCGGAGTTGCCGCTCGCGGTTCTGCTGTTCGTGCCGCTCGCGGCGCTCGCGCTCGGCGTCGGCTTGATCTGCTCCGCCGTCCAGGTGTTCGTTCGCGATCTCGCTCCGGCGCTCGCGCAGCTGCTGCCGCTGCTGATGTTCGGCGCGCCGGTCTACTACGATCGTCTGCAACTGCCCGAGGCCTACCGGCGCTTCCTCGATCTCAATCCGTTCACGTTCTACGCGGAGTCGTTCCGATGGCTGCTGCTCGGCTACGGCACGTCCGGGCTTCCGAAGCTCGTCGTCGCGATCGCGATTTCCGCGCTCGCGCTCGGGCTCGGTCGATGGATCTTCCGGCGTCTCGATCCGCACCTGGAGGACTTCCTGTGAGCGGCGACGCACTGATCGAGGCGCGCGGGCTCGGGAAGTCGTACCCGAAGGTCCATCGCAACAGCGATCGCCTGCGCGCACTCGCGCGGCTTCTGTTCTCCGGCCGCGACGACGACCGCATCGGCGTGCTCCGCGGCGTCGACCTCGAGATCCGTCGCGGCGAATCGATCGGCCTGATCGGCGAGAACGGCGCCGGCAAGTCCACGCTGCTGAAGCTGCTCACCGGCGTGCTCACGCCGACGACGGGCAGCGTCCGCGTCGCCGGCAAGATCGGTGCGCTGCTCGAGCTCGGCGCCGGCTTCCATCCGGAATACAGCGGCCGCGACAACATCGCGATGGCCGCCGCGCTGCACGGCCTCAGCGGAGCGGAGCTGCGTGCACGGATGCCGGAGATCGTCGCGTTCGCGGACATCGGCGACTACATCGACGAACCCGTCAAGCATTACTCGTCCGGAATGGTCGTTCGGCTCGGTTTCGCGGTCGTCGCGGCGCTGAAGCCCGACCTGCTCGTGACCGACGAGGTGCTCGCGGTCGGCGACGAATCGTTCCAGAAGAAATGCGTCGGTTGGATGGACGACTATCTCGCCGCCGGCGGCACGCTGATCCTCGTCTCCCACAGCATGTACCATGTGCAGAAGCTCTGTCAGCGGGCCTGCTGGCTGCGCAACGGCGAGATCGCGATGATCGGTGACGTGTTCGACGTGACGCAGGCCTACCTCGCCTATCACGAGCGCAAGGCCGCGCCACGGTCCGAGCAGAGCGAACGCACGCGCGCCGGGCTCGAATTCAGCGTGCTCGGCGTCGCCCTGGACGGCGACGAATCGGAAGCGGCGCCGACGCTCGAAGTCGGCGGCGCACTCAACGTGCGGACGCGGATTCGTTCGCGCGACGGGCGCGCGCCGTGCCTCGCGATCGGCATCACGCGCGCGGACGGCACGCCGGTCTACGGCGTCAGCACGGAGATGGACGGCCTGACGCCGCAGCGCGTGACGGCCGACGAGTACGTCTGCGAGATCGAGTTCACCGACCTCGCGCTGCTGCCGGGCAGCTACAGCGTGCGCGTGCATCCGATGGACCCCGAAGGCGTGCGCGTGTTCGACACGATCGAGCGTGGCTTCGTCGTGCGCGGCACGTCGCGCGAGTTCGGCCTGGTACGGCTCGCGCACCGTTGGAACGCCGTGCAGCCGCAGGCGGCCGCTTCGTGAGCACCGACGCCGCGCCGCTGCCGTTCACCGGTGAGCGCTTCACGCCCGAGTGCGTGCGCGAGATCGCCTACGAGCACTGGCACCGCTACGCGTTCGCGCGGCCGTTCGCGACGGGCAAGCGCGTGCTCGACGCGGCGTGCGGCGAAGGCTACGGCTCCGCGTCGCTCGCGTCCGTCGCCGCCGAGGTCGTCGGCGTCGACGTCGACGAGACGACGATCGCGCACGCGCGCACGCGCTACGCCGCGTTGCCGCGCCTGCGCTTCGAGCGCATGGACGCGACCGCGCTGCAATTCGCGGACGCCGCGTTCGATCTCGTCGTCTCGTTCGAGACGCTAGAGCATCTCGCCGCGCAGGAGCGCCTGCTGAGCGGCTTCGCGCGCGTGCTCGCCGACGACGGCATGCTGATCGTCTCGTCGCCGGACAAGCGCACCTACAGCGAGATCGCGGGATTCCGCAACGAATTCCACGTCCGCGAGCTCTACCGCGAGGAGCTTCTCGAGCTGCTGAAGCCGCATTTCGCGCACGTTCGCCTGTACGGACAGAAGCTGCTGTTCCAGTCCGTGCTGTGGGTGCAGGAGCCGAGCGACGCGCGCGCCGAGGCTTGGACCGCCGACGGCGCGACGATCCGGTCCGGCCTCGACTACGCGCCGCTCTATTTCGTCGCGGTCTGCGCGAAGACACGGCTGCCGGACGCGCTTCCGCAGCTTTCGTTGTTCGGCGACCGCGAGGAATCGGTCTACGCGCACTACAATCACGAAGTCCGCAAGAACATGAGCGCCGGAACGCGCATCGCCGAGCTCGAGGCCGAGCTCGCTCGCGCGCGCATCGCGACGCCGACGGCCGCCGAGGCGCCGCGTCGACGCGGATGGCGCTGGTGGCGGCGCAATCGAGCAGGTTCATGAGCACCGAATTCAATTATCGAATCGACTACGGCAGCCTCGCCGTCGCGCCGCCGCAGTCGCGCGTCGACCCGAATGCGCCGCTGTACGCGTCCGAGGACGGCGTCGTCGCGTCGCTGTCGAACAACGAATGCATCTTCCAGGTGCGCCGCAGCGGCGAGACGCACGTCATGACGTTCCAGGTGCTGCAGGCGCTCGATCAGACTCGCGAGTTCCGCACGCTGGACGAGCACGTCTCGCGCGTCCTCGCGACGATTCCGGGGCTGCAATCGCAGCGCGACGGCGTCGTGCGCGTGCTCGAGAACCTGATCGCGCGCGGGCTGCTGGTCTCCGATCGCGACTTTCTGCGCCGCGCCGGCACCGCCGCGCCGCGCGAGCCGGCGCCGTTGCGCGCCGTGTTCATACGTGCCTGCGACCGCCCGCGGCAGCTCGAGCAGCTGCTGCTCTCGTTGACCGAGTACGAACGCCGGCATCGCGCCGACCGCCACTACGTCCTGCTCGACGACTCGACCTCGCGCGACGCGGCGAACCGCCACCGCGATCTGCTGCGCGAATTCGCGCGCGCGACGGGCTGCAAGCTGAGCTACCTCGGCGCGTCCGAATGCGAGCGACTCGTGTCCCGGATCGCACGTGCGGTGCCGCAATCGGCTTCCGTGCTGCCGCATCTGCTGCTTCGCGACGGCGCGAGCGATCGCTTCGGCGGCGGCCGCGCCTGGAACTTCGCGCTGCTGCTGTCGGCCGGCGCGCGCCTGATCCTGCTCGACGACGATCATCGCTTGCCGCTGCGCCGCCCGGACGGCGCGCGCGAGGGCCTCGATCCGAATCCGTCGCCGTCGGCCTATGCGCAGTTCTTCCGCAACGTCGAGAACGCGCTCGGCGCCGGCGACGAGTTCGAAGGCGATCCGCTCGCGCTGCACCTCGGCGTCGCCGGCCATCCGCTCGGCGCGCTGGCGTCCGATCCGCGCTACGCGATCGAACACGCTTCGCTGCACGGGCTGCCGGTCAGCCGGCTCGACCACCTGCACGGCGACGCGCTCGTGCTCGCGACGCAGCACGGCAGCTACGGCAGCTCACGCGCCGAATCCGGCGTCTGGATGTATCAACTGCCGGCCGCGGAGCGCGCCGAGTTCGCGCGCACCCGCGACGACTACCTGCGCAACGTCGAAGGCGGCAGCCTCTGGTACGGCTACCGTCAGGCACGCGCCGCGCGCACCGCGACGTTCACGCCGTTCGCGCTCGACAATTCCGTTCTGCTGCCGTGCACGAATCCGGTCGGCCGCGGCGAAGACGCGCTGTTCTCGCAGGTCGCGAGCCTCTGCCATCCGGGCGCGCTGACGCTCGAGCTGCCGGTCGCGATCGGGCACGTGCAGGAGACGCAGCGGAAGCGATCCGCGCTGACGCTCGCGGCGAGCACGCCGCGGTTCAACTATTTCGTGCGCGATTTCGTGCAGCGCCAGCTGCCGGATTTCCACGCCGAGGATCCCGCGCAGCGGCTCGCCCTGCTGGCGGCGCACCTGCGCGACGTCGGCGCGGGGAGCGACGCCGGTCGCGCCCGCCAGCTCCAGGAATATCTCGCCTATGCGCGCGCGGATCTGATCGAGCGCCTGCAGAACCAGTACGACGGCGCGCAGGATGCGCCGATCTGGTGGCAGGCCGACGTGCGCTCGATCATCGAAGCGAACGGCCGCGCGCTGATCGCGAAGTCGCCGCCGCGCCTCGGCGACTGGCCCGAGGACATCGACGCGGCCGGCTGCGCCCGGCGGCTGCGCGAGGAGATCGGCGAGCTCGCCGCGATGTACGAGAGCTGGCCTGCGCTCTGGGCGTATGCACACGAGCAGGGCGAGCGCCTGCTCGCCGCGGTCTGACCTGCGATCTCGATGGATGCCGTCGCGCGGCTGACCAGCATCGTCGTCGTCGCCGCCGACAGCGGCCCGCCGCTGCAGACCTGCGTCGACTCCGCGCTCGCGAGCAAAGCGGCCGTCGAAGTCGTGCTCGTCGACAACGCGTCGGCCGACGGCGAGGTCGACGCGGCCGCGTCCCGCCACGCGGCCGACGCTCGCCTGCGCGTCGTGCGCAACGGAGCGAATCTCGGCTTCGGTCCCGCCTGCAATCGCGGCGCGCAGCTCGCGAAAGGCGACGTCCTGCTGTTCCTGAACCCGGATTGCGAGCTTCCCGCGGGCGCCGTCGGCGCGCTGCGCTCGTGCCTCGACGCGGACGCCCGTCTCGGCCTGCTCGGCGCGACGGTCTGCGACGCGGACGGACGCCCGGCGCGCGGCAGCCGCCGCCGCGATCCGAGCCTGCGGCGCGCGCTGGCGACGCTGACCGGCCTCTCGCGCTGGGAGTCGCGCTGGCCGGCGCTCGCCGGCGTCGAGATGCCGCCGGCGGCCGAGCCGGGCGCGCCCGTCGAATACGTCGAGGCGGTCTCCGGCGCGTGCATGATGATCCGGCGCCAGCTCTTCGATCGGCTCGCCGGCTTCGACGAGGGCTATTTCCTGCACGTCGAAGATCTCGATCTTTGCCGGCGCGTGCGCGATGCCGGCTTCCGCGTCGGCGTCGCGAGCGCGGTGCGCGTGCGCCACGCGAGCGGCAGCTCGAGCCGCCATCGGCCGCTGTTCGTCGCGCGGCACAAGCACCGCGGGATGTGGCGCTACTTCCGCAAGTTCGATCCGGCCGCGCGCAATGGTCTCGTACGCCTCTGCGTCCGGCTGGGACTGTGGACGCACTTCGCCGCGGCGGCGCCGCTTCAGGCGATACGCACGAGACGGCGCCGCCGCTGAGCGGCGCGTGCGGTGGCGGCGCGACGTAACGGCACGGCCTTGCACGCGTGCCGCGAGCGGCTCGCCGGCGTCGATGTGCGCACGCCATCCACGGCTTCGGCATCACGCCGACGCGGCAGTTCGCAGACGCCGCGCCGGCGCCGATCGCGCCGGCGTTCTCGGCGCCCCGCTAATGCGAAAAATAGTTCGTCGAACCCATCGGGCAGTTCGCAGAGGTCGCCGGGCAGCCGGCCCACGCCATTGCCGGATTCGTCGCCATGATGTTCAGGTAATACGAATGCCCCGGAACGAACTTGCAGCTTTCGTCCGACGTCAGCGACCAGCTCGGAAACGGGATCGCGCCGGTGTCGTCGGACGACACCGAGACGCAGACCGGATTCGGCGGATTGAAGTCGCCGCAGCGTTCACTGTACGCGGCGGTCATGTTGATGCCGTAGCTGTACGTCGTGCGCTGGATCATGCCGAACAGGCCGGATGCGTCTTCGGGTACGGTGAACTTCAGCGCGACGTACGAATACCGCGGCATCGTGATGATCGGCGACGACGGCTGCCGACCGGGCCAGTCCACCTCGGTGTCGGTCGCCGAATAATGGCCCCAGACGGTCGCGAAGTTCAGCAGCGGGCGCAACACGCTGCCGTTCTCGGCCGGATACGTGACCGTGCCGCGCGTCAGCCGCGTCAGACCCGGCGGATCGATGCAGGCATCGTTACCGTCCATTCCGTCGGCGAATACACGATCCATCTGTTGCGCGAATGCAGCCGATGAAACGAGGAGCAGAGCGCTCCCGACCAACAACCTCATGAAAGCGTCCTCACGGCGGGCCGACCCGACGGGCAGGGGAATGCCCGTGCGTTCCTCAGGGTCGAATCAAGAACCTCCAATTATTGGTCAGCGGCTGTTCAATCGAACCTAAAATCGTGTGAACTTCTGTTTAAATGCGCGGACCGGCTGCAACGGACGCGTGCATAGTCAGCGTGCGGGGCGCGCCGCAGCCCGGTACAGCAGCGCGGCGACGACCGCGAGCACGACGAGCCCGACCGTGCGGCCGAACTGCAGCGCGGTCGGCAATGCGAGCACGTCGGCACGGTGGGACAGCACGATCGGGATCGCGATGACGATGCCGGTCAGCGCCTCGCCGGTGATCAGGCCGGCCGAGAACAGCGTGCCCGGCCGATGCACGCGATCGCGCTCTTCCTCGTCGCGCGGCGCGTGCCGGCGCTCGACCAGGTGCGACAGCAGGCCGCCGAGGAAGATCGGCACCATCAGCTCGAGCGGCAGATAGATGCCGATCGCAGCGCCGAGCACCGGCACGCGGAACGACGCGCCGCGCGCCTTCAGCCATTCATCGAGCGCGATCGTCGCCGCGCCGACGAGCGCGCCGAGTCCGATCATCGTCCACGGCAGCTCGCCGCCGAACATGCCCTTCGCGACCGACGCCATCAGCGTCGCCTGCGGCGCGGCGAGCGCGTTCGGGTGCTCGGGCGTCGGCGCGCCGATGCCGTAGGCCTGCGCGAGCAGGTTCAGCACCGGCGCCATGACCAGCGCGCACGAGAACGCGCCGATGCAGAGCATCAGCTGCTGCTTCCACGGCGTCGCGCCGACGAGGTAGCCGGCCTTGAGGTCCTGCAGGTTGTCGCCGCCGACCGCGGCCGCGCAGCAGACGACCGCACCGATCATGATCGCGGCGACCGCGCCGATCGGCGAGTCGCGGCCGAGCAGCACGATCAGCACCAGCGACGCGAACAGGATCGTCGCGATCGTGATGCCGGACACCGGGTTGTTCGACGAGCCGACCAGGCCGGCGAGATAAGCCGACACGGAGACGAACAGAAAGCCGGCGACGATCATGATGACCGTCATCGGAATGCTGACCGCCCAGCTGCCGACGATCGCCTGATACAGCACCGCGAGCGGCAGCACGAACAGGATCAGCGCGACGAGCATCCACTTCATCGGCAGGTCGCGCTCGGTCTCGGCGACCGCCTCGCCGGTCCCTTTGCGCGCCGCGGCGAGTCCGCTGCGGATGCCCGACAGCAGCGAGCGGCGCAGCGAGAACAGCGTCCACACGCCGCCGATCAGCATCGCGCCGACGCCGAGGTAGCGGATCTTCGCCGACCAGATCATGCTCGCGACGTCTTCGGCGCCGTGGCCGGCGAGCCGCGCCGCGAGCGCCGGGTCGGAGTCGAGGAAGAACATGTGATAGAGCGGAATCGCGACGTTCCAGGACAGGATCGAGCCGGACAGCACGACGATGCCGATGTTCAGCCCGACGATGTAGCCGACGCCGAGCAGCGCCGGCGACAGGTTCGTGCCCATGTACGCGAGGTACTTGCCGAAGAAGCCGGCGGCGCTCGCCGAATCCGGGATCGCGCGCAGACCGCTCGCGGCGGCGAGCTTCAGCACCGAGCCGACGACGCCGGCGAACGCGAGCGTCTTCACGCCGGGCCCGGGGTTCTCGCCGGCCTTCAGCACCTCGGCTGCGGCCTTGCCCTCGGGAAACGCGAGCGGCTCCTCGACGATCATCGCGCGCCGGAGCGGCACCGAGAACAGCACGCCGAGCAGGCCGCCGAGGCCGGCGATCGCGAGCACCCAGGAATAGCGGAAGTCCTGCCAGTAGCCGAGGATGATCAGCGCCGGGATCGTGAAGATCACGCCGGCCGCGATCGAGGAGCCGGCCGA
>DASWOS010000499.1:0-12864 GCA_036398645.1 Dokdonella sp.
AGCGCCGCGCCGCTCGGCACGAAGCCGAGCGCGACGACCGTGACCGAGAGCGGCCCGTGCGTCGTGTCGCCGCCGACCAGGGCGACGCGATGCGGCGCGGCGAGTTCGGCGAAGCCGTCGGCGAACGATTCGACGAAGGCCGCGTCGGCGTCCGCCAGCGTCAACGCGAGCAGCGTCCACGCCGGCGACGCACCCATCGCGGCGAGATCGCTCAAGTTCACCGCGAGCGACTTCCAGCCGAGGTCGCGCGCCGGCGTCGACGCGGGGAAATGCACGCCGGCGACGAGCGTGTCCGTCGCGACGACGAGCTCGTGCTCCGGCGGCGGCGCGAGGACCGCGGCGTCGTCGCCGATGCCGAGGCGCACGTCCGCGCGCGCGGCCGCGCAGCGCGCGCGGATCGACTCGATCAGATCGAATTCGGCCACGACGCGGACACCGTCGCGATCCGCGCGGACGTGCGCGGCGCGCGCGCCGGCCTCCGCGTCACGCGTTGATGAAGATCATTCGGCACAGCAGCACCGCCGCGACGAACCATTGCAACAGCAGCACCGCGACCCGGCCGCGGCCGAGGCGGTCGAGCTCGCGCGCGGCCGGCACCAGCGCGAACGGCTGCAGGAACAGCCAGATTCGCGCGGTCTCCGCGCGCAGCAGCCCGGACACGTCGACGATCGCGATCGTGCCGAGCGCGATCGTCGACAGCACGAGGTCGTCGCGGCGCAGATCGAACTCGCGCGCCACGCGGACCAGATGCAGGATCAGCAGCGGCACGACGAGCATGCCGGCGCCGAGGAAGAAGTCGAACGGCGCGAACAGCACGCCGGCCCACCACGGACGATCGAGCGTCGCCTGCAGCGCGTTCTGCTCGTGCATCGCGTGCGCGACGCTGCGCAGCGCGTCGAACCCGGTCGCGAGCCACAGCGCGAGATAGCCGGCGACCGGCACCGCGATCGCGACGAGCGCGACGCGGACCAGCCGCGCCCACGCCTGCGCGGAGCCGCGCTCGCGACGCAGGACGTACAGCGCGTGCAGCGCGACGAACGCGCCGACCACGAGCAGGTTGTAGGCGAAGAAGCTCGCGACGAGCAGCGTCGCGCCGAGCAGCACCGCCGCGCGCAGCGATCCGCGCGACGCGACGACCCAGGCCCACGCGATCAGCATCGCGAAGATCGGATAGACCTGATCGAACTCCGGCAGGAACACGATCAGCGCCGGCAGCAGCGCGTACATCGCGCCGGCGACCAGCCGCGGCCGCCGCTCGGGCGACCACAGCCCCGCGAACGCATACACGACCGGCACGCCGAGCGCCGCGATCACGCCGACGAACAGGCCGCCGGCGATCGCGCCGGCGTACGGTCCGAGCAGCTTCAGCCACGCGTAGTAGTAGAGGATCGGACCCGGCGGATGCGTCGCCGAATGCAGCCCGAGCGCCGCGGTGTGGAAATTGCGCAGCCACGCGGCGACGTCGGTGATCGCCTGCGCGTCGCTGAAATAGCTCGTCGCGACCGGTGAGATGACGATCGCGCGCAGGAACTCGATCCCGCGCGGATGGCACATCAGCGCGAGCACCTGCAGCATGAAGTTCGTCAGCGTCAGCAGCACGAGCGCCACGCACGCGGCGCGCGGCGACGGCGGGTCGCGATCGACGAAGCGCCACGCGATCAGGAACGGCACCAGCGGCGGCAGCAGCAGGCCGAGCGTGCGCGCGAGCCCGAGGTCGCGCCACGGCCACTTCCAGTACCACGGGCCGGCGAGCACGTCGACGCGCGCGAGGATTCCGTACGCGAACGCGGCGCCGACCAGCAGCACGAACGCGAGCCGCGCGCGCTGCGCGCCGGGCGAAAGCGCACTCGACGGAGCGGCGGCGACCGGCGCGCAGACGCCGCCGCTCATCGGCCGGCGCGCTCCGGCCGGCCGGCCGCGCGCGTCGCGGCCTCGCGGTACTCGGCGCTGCGCCAGGTCGCGGCGAGCTTGTCGAGCACGCCGTTGACGTAGGTGTGGCCGTGCTCGGCGCCGAAGCGTTTCGTCGTCTCGACGGCTTCGTTGATGACGACGCGGTATGGCACGTCGAGGCGCTCGCGCAGCTCGTACGCGGCGATGCGCAGCACCGCGCGCTCGATCGGATCGACCCGCTCGATCTCGCGGTCGAGGAACGGCTCGAGCCCCGCGTCGAGCTCGGCGCGGCCGCGCTCGACGCCGCGCACGAGATCCTCGAAGTACTCGAGATCGGCGACCTGCATGTCCTGTTCGTCGCGGAACTGCGCGAGGATCGTCTCGATGCGGTTGTCGCTGAGCTGCCACGCGTAGATCGCCTGCAGCGCGCGCCGGCGCGCGCGCGAGCGCGCGGCGGGGTCGACGGACGCGTGACGCTCAGGCTCGGTCAAAGCGTTCTCCACAAGTCCGCGATCTCCAACGCGGCGAGCGCGACCTCCTCGCCCTTGTTGCCGCGCGCTCCGCCGGCGCGCGCCTCGGCGTCGGCGTGCCGCTCGACCGCGAGCACGCCGTTCAACACCGGCACCCCGAACTCGAGCGCGACCTGCATCAGCGCGTCGGCGCAACCGTCGGCGACGTGCTCGTAATGGCGCGTATCGCCGCGCACGACGCAGCCGAGCGCGAGCAGCGCGACGTGTGCGCCGCGCTTGGCGAGCACGGCGGCGGCCTGCGGAATCTCCCAGGCGCCGGGCACGCGGATCAGGTCGATCGCCTCGTCGGCGACGTCGTGCGCGCGCAACGCCGCGAACGCGCCGTCGACGAGCGCGTCGACGATGCGCGGATTCCAGCGGCTGGCGACGATGGCGATGCGGCCCGCAGCGGGCGGACGCAGCTCGCCGACGAAGGTCGGCATCGGTGTTCGGTTCGGGCGGCGCGGAGGTCTCCGCGCCGCTAGTGTAGCCGAGAGCGAAGGAGCGTCGGCGCCGCCTCAGCGATGGTGGTCGCCGTTGCCGCCGTTGCCGGCACGACCGCCGCCGCCACGCGCGACCGACGCGTGCGGCGCCGAATGCACTGCACCGCCGGAGGAGAAACTGCGCGGCGCGCCGCTGCCACCGCCGCCGCGCGAGTAGCCGCCGCCCTGCGGAGCACGCGATGCGGAATAGCGTTGCGCCGGCATCGCCGCGCCGCGCGCGGCGCCGGCCGAGTACGTGGGCGCGGCGCGTGAATAGGACGGCGCCGAACGCGCGTACGACTCGGCGCCGGCGTAACCGCGATACGACCCGCTGCGCGCCGCGAACGACGACGCACCCTGCCGCTGCAGGCCGGCCGACGCGCGCGCGGCCGGCGCGGAATCGCCGTACGAGCGGCCGCTCGGCGCGTAGCGGCTCGCCGCCGCGGTGCGCGTCGCCGGTGCATACCGGCTCGACGCGAGTGCGCCGCCGCGCGCGCCGCCGGCGCCGGCGAATGCGGAGCGCGATCCGGCGACCGACGTGCGCGCGGCCTGCGTGCGCTCCGGCGACGTCGCGAGCGAACGCTGCGTCATCGTCGACGTGAAGCGCGGCATCGACATGCGACCGTAATCGACGCGGGCCGGCGAGCGCGCGAACGCTGCCGAGCGCATCGCTGCGACCGCCCCCGCGCGCGACGCACCCGCAGCGCCGAAGCCGCCGCTGCGCGCGCCGTCGCGCGCGTCGCCCGACGCGAAGCGGCCGCCGCCGAATCCCGGCCGGCCGGCGCCGGACGAGCCGTGAGCGAACGCGTTCGAGTACGACCGGCGCTGCTCGAAATGATTGACGACGGCACGCGAATGATCGAAGTACGGCCGGTTGTGATAGACGACGCTCGGACCGCGCCAGCCGTGGCCGTAATAGCCGTGACCCCAGCGCGCATCCCACGCGTGCCAGCCCCACGAGTGGCCGAAGCCGACGTCGATCGCGATGCCGACGCCGAACGCGAGCAGACCGAACGCCGGCCCGTAGTAGACCGGCGCCGGCCACGCGTACGCGTAGCCGGGCCACGGCGCGATCGGCGCGCCGTAGAACGCGACCGGGTCGTAGTACGGCACGTAGACGTAGTCCGGCTCGGCCGGCTCGATCTCGATGATCCGGTCCGGCGGCGGCACGACCGGCGGTCCCGCGTACGTCGGCGGCTCGGCGTCGTCCTCGGCTTCGGACACGGGCGGCGGCGCGTCGTCGCGCGCGACGGTCTTCACGTCGATGTACTTGTTCGACTTCAGGTTGCCGCAGGCGACGGCCTTGTCGCGCAGCACCTGGACCGCGTTCAGCACGTCGACCGGATCGTTGACGTAGGCCTCGCCGAGCGCGGCCGTCCATTGCGGGTTGCTCGCCATCTGGCGCAGCACGTCCGGAAACGTGACGACCGCCTTGACGCCCGGATCCCAGCTCTGCTCGTCGAGCGCGCGCTGCAGCGCAGCGCCCTTGAGGCCGCCGTTCTGCGCGAGCCAGTCGTTCGCCTCGGCGACCTGATCCGGATGGCTCGCCGCGGCGAGCACCTGCGCGACGAGCTTGTCCGGGAACACGGCGACCGGCGCGAGCAGCTCGATCAGCTGCGCGGCGGTCGGCGGCGTGTACGCCGTCGCGTCGTTCGCGTCCTGCGGCGGCGGCGCGGTCGTCGCGCCGCCGGCGTAGACGCCGTTCATCGACGGCGGCGCCGCGTCGTTCACGTCGGCCGCCGCGCCGGCCGCGAACACGACCGCCGCCAGCGCGACGGCGGCGGCGGAGAAACGCTTCATGGGATGCATGATCGAGACCTCGATCGGATCGATGCGATGCATCCTACGCCCGCCCCGCCGCCGAGGGTGACGCCGCCCTGAATCGGCCCGGACAATTTCCGTCAATTAATGTTTAGCGATGTCAGCGTCGGCGTAGCCGGCGATCTCGAGGCCGAAGCCGCCGAGCGCGAGGAAGCGCCGCGGCGTGCCGAGCACGAGCAGGCGGCGCACGCCGAGATCGGCGAGGATCTGCGCGCCGAGCCCGTGCTGGCGGCCGTCGTAGCCCGCCTCGCCGGCCGCGGCCGGCGGCGCGTGCTGCAGGCGCTCGAGCGCGCGCGCCGCCTCGTCGGCCGCCGACAGCACGACGACGGCGCCGCGATCGGCTTCGGCGACGCGGCGCAGCGCGGCGGTCACGCTCAGCCCGCAGTCGGCCTCGCGCAGGTGCAGCACGTCGGTCAGCGTGTCGCGCACGTGCACGCGCGTCAGCACCGGCTCGCCGTCGTCGACGCGGCCGCGCACGAGCGCGAAATGCGGCAGCGCCGAGATGCGGTCGCGGTACGCGACCAGGCGGAACGGACCGAACTCGGTGTCGACCTCACGCTCGAGCGCGCGTTCGACGGTCTTCTCGGTCTCGAGACGGTAGCGGATCAGGTCCGCGATCGTGCCGATCTTGAGCCCGTGGCGCGCGGCGAACGCCTCGAGCTCGGGCCGCCTGGCCATCGTGCCGTCGTCGTTCAGCACCTCGACCAGCACGCCGGCCGGCTCGAGGCCGGCGAGCGCGGCGAGATCGCACGCGGCCTCGGTGTGGCCGGCGCGCGCGAGCACGCCGCCCGGCTGCGCGGCGAGCGGGAACACGTGGCCCGGCTGCACGATCAGCTCCGGCCGCGCATCCTCGCGCACGGCGGTGCGGATCGTGTGCGCGCGGTCGTGCGCCGAGATGCCGGTCGTCACGCCCTCGGCCGCCTCGATCGACACGGTGAAGTTCGTGTGGTGCGGCGAGGTGTTCGTGTCGACCATCGGCTTCAGACCGAGCCGCCGGCAGCGCTCGCGCGTCATCGGCAGACAGATCAGCCCGCGGCCTTCGCGCGCCATGAAGTTGACGTCCTCGGGCCGCACCTTCTCCGCGGCCATGATCAGGTCGCCCTCGTTCTCGCGGTCCTCGTCGTCGACGACGACGACCATGCGCCCGGCGCGGATCTCCTCGACGAGCTCGGGAATCGTCGCGAAGCTCATCGGCCCGCCTCCGCGCCGAACGCGGACAACCGCTCGACGTAGCGCGCGACGAGATCGACCTCGAGGTTCACCGCGTCGCCGACGCCGCGCGCGCCGAACGTCGTGGCCGCGAGCGTGTGCGGAATCAGCGTGACGCCGAACGCGTCGCCGTCGACCGTGTTGACGGTCAGGCTCGTGCCGTCGACGCAGATCGAGCCCTTGACCGCGACGTAGCGCAGCAGCGCGTGCGGCGCGGCGAACGTCCAGCGCTGCGCGGCGCCGTCGGCGTCGATCGCGGCGACGCGGCCGACGCCGTCGACGTGACCGGAGACGAGATGCCCGCCGAGCCGGTCGGCGAGACGCAGCGCCTTCTCGAGATTGACCGCGTCGCCCGCGGCGAGCGCGCCGAGCGTCGTGCGCGCGAGCGTCTCCGCGGAGACATCGGCGGAAAAGCGCGCGCCGTCGAGCGCGACCGCGGTCAGGCAGACGCCGGCGACGGCGATGCTGTCGCCGATCGCGACGTCGGCGAGAGGGAGGTCCGTCGCATCGACCTCGAGGCGCGCGGCGGCGCCGTCGTGCTCGACGCGCGCGACGCGGCCGACCGCCTGGATGATTCCGGTGAACATCAATCGCTCCGTTTGCAGGGACGCAGCAGTACGCGCTCGTCGTCGCCGACACGGCGCCGATCGACGACCTCGAACGACCAGCGCGCCGCGAGCGTCGCCAGCGGCGGCAGCGCGAGCAACGGCCGCGCCGTGTCGCCGAGCGCGACCGGCGCGACGTACAGCAGCAGCTCGTCGACGAGCCCGGCGGCGAGCAGCGCGCCGCTCAGCGTCGGGCCGGCTTCGACCTGCAGCTCGTTGACGCCGCGCTCGGCGAGCCGCTCGAGCACCGCGCCGAGATCGAGCCGACCCGCGCTCGTTTCAACCGGCACGCGCTCGGCGCGGCCGGAACCGCCGGGCGCGGGGAGCGCGTCCGGCGCGTGCAGGATCAGCGTCGGCGCGGACGCGTCGACGACCCGCGCGCGCGGCGGCGTGCGCAGACGGCCGTCGAGCACGACGCGCAGCGGCCGGAAGCGCGCCGCGTCGTCGCCGAGCCGCGCCGCGTCGATGCCGGCCTGCTCGGGCCGCACGGTCAGCGCCGGATCGTCGGCGAGCACGCTGCCGCTGCCGGTCAGGATCGCAGAGCTCCGCGCGCGCCAGCGCTGCACGTCGGCGCGCGCCGCGGCGCCGGTGATCCATTTCGACGCGCCGTTCGCGAGCGCGGTGCGGCCGTCGAGGCTCGCGGCGAGCTTGACGCGGAGCCACGGCCGGCCGCGCTCGACGCGGCTGAAGAAGCCACGGTTCAACTCGCGCGCGGCGTCGCGCATCAGGCCGAGCTCGACCGCCACGCCGGCCGCGCGCAGGCGTTCACGCGCGGCGCCGGCACTCTGCGAGACGTCCTCGGTGGCGGCGACGACGCGCGCGACGCCGGCGGCGATCAGCGCGTCGGCGCACGGCGGCGTACGGCCGTGCAGGCCGCACGGTTCGAGCGTCACGTACGCGGTCGCGCCGCGCGCGCGCGCGCCGGCCGCGCGCAGCGCGAGCACCTCGGCGTGCGCCTCGCCGGCACGTCGGTGCCAGCCCTCGCCGACGATCTCGGCGCCGGCGGCGACGACGCAGCCGACGCGCGGATTCGGCTGCGTCGTGTACAGGCCGCGCTCGGCGAGGCGCAGCGCACGCGCCATCTGCGCATGATCGAACGCCGAGAACATGCGGGTCAGCTCTTCGCCTTGCGCGGGGTCGCGTCGCCGAGCAGCGGCAGCTGAAGGCCTTCGATCGCCGGCAGGTCGCGCTCGAGCCGCTCGATCTCCTCGCGGAACGCCTGCACGTCCTCGAAGCTGCGGTAGACCGACGCGAAGCGCACGAACGCGACCTGGTCGAGCTTCTTCAGCGCGCGCATGACGAGCTCGCCGATCTGCCGCGACGGCACCTCGCGCTCGCCGCTCTTGCGCAGGTCGTCGACGACCGCGCGCACGGCGCGGTCGACCGCCTCGCTCGACACCGGCCGCTTCTGCAGCGCGCGATCGAAGCTCGTGCGCAGCTTGCCTTCGTCGAAGACCTCGCGCCGACCGTCGTTCTTGATGACGCTCGGCAGCTTGATCTCGGCGGTCTCGAACGTGTTGAAGCGCTCGCCGCAGGCCGGGCACTCGCGGCGGCGTCGGATCGTCGTGCCGTCGTCGGAGACGCGCGAGTCGATCACGCGCGTATCTTCGTGCTGGCAGAACGGACAGTGCACTCAGCGGACCTCGGCGCGCCCGTGCGGCAACGACGGGCGGAGCCGTGACGCGCCGCGCGCGCGATCGTGGGTTTCGTCCCGCCCGAGTTCGCGCGCGAGCAGGTGCATTCGTCCGCTCAGCCGTAGACGGGATAGGCGCGGCACTGCGCGACGACCTTGTCGCGCACCGCGGCGATCACCGCGGCGTCGGTCGGCGCGTCGAGCACGTCGCAGATCCAGCCGGCGAGCTCCGTGCACTCGGCTTCGGTGTAGCCTCGAGTAGTGACCGCCGGCGTGCCGATGCGCAGACCCGAGGTCACGAACGGCGAACGCGGGTCGTTCGGCACCGCGTTCTTGTTGACGGTGACGTGTGCGGCGCCGAGCGCGGCCTCGGCGTCCTTGCCGGTCACGTCGCGGCCGATCAGGTCGAGCAGCATCAGATGGTTCTCGGTGCCGCCGGAGACGATCTTGTAGCCGCGCGCGACGAACGCCTGCGCCATCGCCTTCGCGTTCCTGACGACCTGCTGCTGGTAGGTCTTGAACTCCGGCTCGAGCGCCTCCTTGAACGCGACCGCCTTGGCCGCGATCACGTGCATCAGCGGACCGCCCTGCAGGCCGGGGAACACGATCGACTGCAGCTTCTTCTCGAGCTCGGCGCCGAGCCCCTTTGCGAGGATCAGCCCGCCGCGCGGGCCACGCAGCGTCTTGTGCGTCGTCGAGGTGACGACGTGCGCGGCGGCGAGCGGGCTCGGGTAGACGCCGGCGGCGACGAGGCCGGCGACGTGCGCCATGTCGACGAACAGGTACGCGCCGACGCGGTCCGCGATCGCGCGGAAGCGCGCCCAGTCGAGCACCTGCGAGTACGCCGAGAAGCCGGCGACGATCATCTTCGGCGCGTGCTCGACGGCGAGCCGCTCGATCTCGTCGTAATCGACCTTGCCGGTCGCCGGATCGATGCCGTACTGGACAGCGTGGAACAGCTTGCCGCTCAGGTTTACCTTCGCGCCGTGCGTCAGGTGGCCGCCGTGCGCGAGGCTCATGCCGAGGATCGTGTCGCCGGGCTTCAGCAGCGCGAAATAGACCGCCTGATTCGCCTGCGAGCCCGAATGCGGCTGCACGTTCGCGTAATCGCAGTCGAACAACTGCTTCGCACGCTCGATCGCGAGCGTCTCGGCGACGTCGACGTACTCGCAGCCGCCGTAGTAGCGCTTGCCGGGATAGCCTTCGGCGTATTTGTTCGTCAGCACCGAACCCTGCGCCTCGAGCACGCGCGGGCTCGCGTAATTCTCCGACGCGATCAGCTCGACGTGATCCTCCTGGCGCCGGCGCTCGGCCGCGATCGCGGCGGCGAGCTCGGGGTCGAAGCCTTCGATGCGGGCGTCCTTCGGGAACATCGCGGAACCTTGATCCGGTCGCAGGGGGAGCGCATGTTACCGCTTTGTCGCCGCGCACCGAGAGCCGGCGCCGCGCTCCGCCGCATCGGCGGGCCTGACGCGGCGCGCCGCGATCGGCGATAATCGGCCATTCCCCGTCGTTTCTGGACCGGCGCCGCCGTTCGCGCCGCCGTGCCCCTGCCGGAGCAGTGCATGCAATACATCTACACGATGATCGGCGTCAGCAAGGTCGTGCCGCCGAAGCGCGAGATCATCAAGGACATCTCGCTGTCGTTCTTTCCGGGCGCGAAGATCGGCCTGCTCGGCCTGAACGGCGCCGGCAAGTCGACGGTGCTGCGGATCATGGCCGGCATCGACACCGAGTACAACGGCGAGGCGCGGCCGCAGCCCGGCATCAAGATCGGCTACCTCGAGCAGGAGCCGAAGCTCGATCCGGACAAGACCGTACGCGAGGCCGTCGAGGAAGGCGTCGCCGAGGTCATCGGCGCGCAGAAGCGCCTCGACGAGGTGTACGCCGCGTACGCCGAGGAAGGCGCCGACTTCGACAAGCTCGCGGCCGAGCAGCAGCGGCTCGAGAGCCTGCTCGCGGCGAACGACGCGCACGCGCTCGAGCGCCAGCTCGAGGTCGCCGCCGACGCGCTGCGGCTGCCGCCGTGGGACGCGAAGATCGCGAACCTGTCCGGCGGCGAGAAGCGCCGCGTCGCGCTGTGCCGGCTGCTGCTGTCGAAGCCGGACATGCTGCTGCTCGACGAGCCGACGAACCATCTCGACGCGGAATCGGTCGAGTGGCTCGAGCGGTTCCTGCAGAGCTTCCCGGGCACCGTCGTCGCGGTCACCCACGATCGCTACTTCCTCGACAACGCGGCCGAATGGATCCTCGAGCTCGACCGCGGCCGCGGCATCCCGTGGAAAGGCAACTATTCGTCGTGGCTCGAGCAGAAGGACGAGCGCCTGCGCCAGGAAGAAGCCGGCGAGAAGGCGCGGCAGAAGGCGATTCAGCGCGAGCTCGAATGGGCGCGGCAGAACGCGAAGGGCGGCCGCAGCAAGGGCAAGGCACGTCTCGCCCGGCTCGAGGAGCTGCAGTCGGTCGACTACCAAAAGCGCAACGAGACCAACGAGATCTTCATTCCACCGGGCGAGCGCCTCGGCAACTCGGTCATCGAGTTCAGGGGCGTGTCGAAGTCGTTCGGCGACCGGCTGCTGATCGACGACCTGAGCTTCTCGGTGCCGCCCGGCGCGATCGTCGGCATCATCGGCCCGAACGGCGCCGGCAAGTCGACGCTGTTCAAGATGATCACGGGCCACGAGGCGCCGGACAAGGGCGAGATCGTCAAGGGCCCGACCGTCAACATCGCCTACGTCGACCAGAGCCGCGACAAGCTCGAGGGCAACCACACCGTGTTCCAGGAGGTGTCCGGCGGTTCGGACATCCTGAAGATCAACGGCATCGAGATCCAATCGCGCGCGTACATCGGCCGCTTCAACTTCAAGGGTCCGGATCAGCAGAAGCTCGTCGGCTCGCTGTCCGGCGGCGAGCGCGGCCGCCTGCATCTCGCGAAGACGCTGCTGCAGGGCGGCAACGTGCTGCTGCTCGACGAGCCGTCGAACGATCTCGACATCGAGACGCTGCGTGCGCTCGAGGACGCGCTGCTCGAGTTCCCCGGCAACGCGTTCGTGATCTCGCACGACCGCTGGTTCCTCGACCGCATCGCGACGCACATCCTCGCGTTCGAGGGCGATTCGCACGTCGAGTTCTTCCCCGGCAACTACCGCGAGTACGAAGAGGACAAGAAGCGCCGGCTCGGCGACGAGGCCGCGCAGCCGCACCGGATCCGCTACAAGAAGCTGGCCTGAAGATCGGGGAACCGGGGAGCGCGTCCGACCACGTCGCTCCCGCACGAGCGGGAACCCGTTTCGGATCCCGCCGCCGCGCGTTCGGTGCCGCTCCGGCGGGCGCCGGACGCCGCGAGCACTTCCCATTGCGCGAGAGAAAAATCGAATGACGGCTCCGACATTCACGCAACGGCTGCACGCGGCGTCGAGCCGCAACGGATCGCTCGTCTGCGTCGGCCTCGATCCCGAGCCGGCGCGGTTTCCGGCGCAGCTGCGCGGCCGGCCGGACGCGATCTTCGAGTTCTGCCGCGCGATCGTCGACGCGACGGCGGACCTCGTCTGCTGCTTCAAGCCGCAGTTCGCGCATTTCGCCGCGCACGGCGCCGAGGACGCGCTGCAGCGGCTGATCGCGCACGTGCACGCCGCGCACGCCGGCGTGCCGATCATCCTCGACGCGAAGCGCGGCGACATCGGCTCGACCGCGCAGCGGTACGCGGCCGAAGCGTTCGACCGCTACGGCGCCGATGCGGTGACCGTGAACCCGTATCTCGGCCGCGACTCGGTGCAGCCGTTCCTCGATCGCGCGGACAAAGGCGTCGTCGTGCTGTGCCGGACATCGAATCCCGGCGCGCGCGACCTGCAGGACCTCGTCGTCCGCGGCAGCGACGGCGCCGAGCTCAAGCTGTACCAGCACGTCGCCGACACGGTCGCGCGCGAGTGGAACGCGAACGGCAACTGCGCACTCGTGGTCGGCGCGACCTATCCGCAGGAGCTCGCCGACGTGCGCCGGCGCGTCGGCGAGCTGCCGCTGCTCGTGCCCGGCGTCGGCGCGCAGGGCGGCGACGTCGCCGCGGTCGTGCGCAACGGCCGCACGCAAGCCGGCGCCGGCGTGATCGTCAGCTCGTCGCGCGCGATCTTGTACGCCGGCGACGGCGACGACTTCGGCGAGGCGGCGCGGCGCGCCGCGCTCGCGCTGCGCGATGAGATCGAGCGGCACCGCGCCGCGGCGTAAAGCGATCGAGGCGCGCGCACGAGCCTCCCCGGACATCGGCTCGACGCGCCGGCGCTCGGCTATTCGAGCGCCGCGCCGGCGCTGAGCTCGGCCCAGTCGAACTCCTCCTCGATGCGATGCAGCGCGGTGTCGCCGATGTCGCCGCGCCGCCACAGCTCGTGCACGCGCGCGCGTGCGGCCGCGATCGCGCGACGGCGCAGCACGGCGTGGGCCGACTCGGCGGCCGGCACCGCCGCATGCGTCGCCGCGGCTTCGTACTCGAGCCGCAGCGCCGCGGCTTCCGCCGACGCGTCGCCGTCGAGCGACTCGCGCGCGGCGCGGTACGCGGCTTCGCGTGCGAGCGCGAATTCGCGTTCGACCGGCGCGCCGTCGTCGAACCGCATCAGGCCGAGCAGCGGCCGCAGCGTCATGCCCTGCAGCACGAGCGTGCCGAGCACGACCGCGAACGCGACGAGCAGGATCAGGGCGCGGAACGGGAACTGCTCCGGCAGCGCGAA
>DASWOS010000500.1:0-1880 GCA_036398645.1 Dokdonella sp.
GGTCGTAGAACTGTTCGCCGCCCTTGGCGAAGCGGCGCGTGCGGTCGGCCAGCACCTGCAGCAAGGTCTGCTCGGTGATTTCGCCGCCTTCGCCCAGCGCGAGTTCGGCCGCGATCTCCAGCAGCGTCAGCGCGCGGCGCACGTCGCCATCGGCGGCGCCCGCTATTTCACGCAACAGGTTGTCCGGGACGCGTATGCCCTGCCCGCCCAGGCCGCGCTCTTCGTCTTCCAGCGCATGCTTCAAGGCTTCCATGATGTCGTCGCCGGAGACGGCTTCCATCACATGCACGCGGCAACGCGACAGCAATGCGGAATTCAGTTCGAAGGAGGGGTTCTCGGTGGTCGCGCCGACGAAGATGATGGTGCCGCGTTCGATGTGCGGCAGGAACGCATCCTGTTGCGCCTTGTTGAAGCGGTGCACCTCGTCGACGAACAGCACGGTGCGGCGGCCCTGCGCGAAGCGCGTCTCGGCATCGGCGAGCTCGCGGCGCACCTCGGCGAGGCCGGACAGCACGGCCGAGATCGCGCGGAATTCCGCGTCGGCGTACTTCGCGAGCAGCAGCGCGAGCGTCGTCTTGCCGCAGCCGGGCGGTCCCCACAGGATCATCGAATGCACGCGGCCGGCCTCGATCGCGCGGCGCAGCGCGGTGCCGGGTCCGAGCAGGCGCTCCTGGCCGACGACGTCGTCGAGCGTGCGCGGCCGCATGCGTTCGGCGAGCGGCTTCAGCGCCTCGGGCTCGGCGAACAGCTCGGTTTCGGCGGGGGATGCTTTTCGGCGCGCCATCGCGCGATCATAAGCCAGCGGCTTCGCCGCGCGGCGGACGCGATGCGCGCCGCGCCGGCAGCCGCACCGTCACGGGAAGCCCTCGCATGTCCGAACCGCTGTACCGGCTGGCCGGCGCCGGCGACGCCGCCGCGATCGCCGCGATCTACGCGCCGTACGTCAACGACACCGTCATCACGTTCGAGACCGAGACGCCGGACGCGGGCGAGATCGGCATACGTCTGGCGACGATCGGCGCGCGCTATCCGTGGCTCGTCGCCGAGCTCGACGGCGCCGTCGTCGGCTACGCGTACGCGAGCGAGTACCGCGCGCGCCGCGCCTACCGCTGGAGCGTCGACACCGCGATCTATCTCGCGCCGGCCGCGCAGCGGCGCGGCATCGGCCGCGGCCTCTACGAGCGCCTGTTCGCGCTGCTGCGCGTGCAGGGCTACGTCAACGCGTACGGCGGCATCACGCTGCCGAACGCGGCCAGCGTCGGCCTGCACGAAGCGGTCGGCTACGTGCCGGTGGGCGTCTACCGGCACGTCGGCTACAAGCACGGCGCCTGGCACGACGTCGGCTGGTGGCAGCTCGCGCTCGCGTCGCCGCCGGCCGCGCCGGCCGAGCCGATCGCGTTCGCCGAGCTCGACGCGGCCGCGGTCGCACGCGCGCTCAGTCCCTGAGCGGACGCACCTCGGGGCCGGCGCCGGGATCGCCGATCACGTCGGCGCCCGGCGGCGGCTTGAACGTGAACGTGCCGGCCGGCAGCGGCGGATTGCGCTTCCAGTCGCTGAAGCGGATCTCGGTCGTGTTGCCGAGCGCGTCCTTGAACACCATGCGCGCGAGCGCGTGCGCGTCGAAGCCGAGCTCGGCGTACTCGAATTCCGGCTGCTCGGCCTTCGCGGTCAGCCGCAGCCAGACCAGCCCGTCGCGCTCGCCCGCCTCGCTCGCGCTGAACTGGCTGTCGAGCTGGGTGAGGTCGGTCAACACGGTCAGCGGGCTCTGCGCCTCGGCCGAGCTCTGGCTGCGCACCGAGACCTGCTCGAGATCCGGCTCGTAGACCCAGACGCGCGTGCCGTCGGCGACGATCGTCTGCTGGTACGGCTTGCGCGTCTCC
>DASWOS010000501.1:0-10208 GCA_036398645.1 Dokdonella sp.
CCACTGCTCGATGTGCGCGATCTCGTCCGGCGCGCGGCCGAACACGCGTTCGAGCCCGCCGTTCCACCAGATCGCGTCGTCGACGATGTTCCAGTCGCGGATCGCGTCGTTCGTCGCGCGCGTCACGTAGCGGAAGCGCTCGTTGCTCTCGCGCAGCGCCTGCGCCGAGCGCACGAGCTCGCTGACGTCGTGCGCGAGCACGAGGCGCGCGGGTCGGCCGGCGAAGACGATGTCGTCGGAGGTGATGTCGACGTCGATGATGCCGCCGTCCTTCGTGCGATGGCTCCAGACCCCGGTCGTGCGGCGGCCCCAGATGCCGGCCTCGAGGGTCACCTCCAGCCGCGGCAGCTCGTCGGCCGGGAGGATGTCGCGGATCGTCATGCCGAGGAACTCGGCCTCGCCGTAGCCGTAATGGCGGCACGCCTCGGCGTTCACCGCGAGGAAGCGGCCGGTTCCCGCCTCGAAGATCCACATCGGCAGCGGGTTCTTGACGAACAGCAGATCGTAGAAGTCGGCGTCGTAGCGAGGCAATCGGTCTTCGGTAGCCATGCGGACTCCCCAGTCCCGTTCCGGGAATGCGCGCGCATCATTCTCGCTCGCATCGACCTGCTCGCCGCTACTGCGGACAGTCCGGATTTTGTGATCAAGTCCACATTTGGCACAAGAGCTATGTGTCGTGGTCGCTTGCAGTGGCGGCTTCGAGGCGCTAGGTGCGCCGCATCGCGCCTTCATCGCGGCGTTCCATCGCGCGAAGCGGCCGTCGACCGGCGTCACCTCACGTACGATTGTCGATGTGAAGGCGACGGCAAAATGGCGGCGTGCCGAGCGGCCGCGCGCGTGCCCGCATCGCGCACGATGCCGCCGGCGTTCCGCATCGGCTCGCCGCCGCGTCGTGCTCGACGTGCGCGAGCGCACCGCCGGCGTTCGCGTGCGAGCCGGGGCGCTTCTTCTCTTCGTCGCGGCCGCCGCCGCCCGCGCTTCGGTTATGTTGTAACAGCCGGTGCCGCCCGCTACGCTCGCAAAGCGGCCGGCAGGCCGTCGCCGTTCGCTCGGATTCCGCCTCGGATCATCAGGGTCTCGTATGAGGACAGCCGTCGTTGCGGTTTTTTTCGCGGGCGCCGCCTCGCTCGCTTTCCACGATGCCGGCCGCGCGAGCGGCTACGATCCGATCCGCGCGTTCGCGCCGTGGACGATGCCGCAGCCGGCCGGGCCCTACCGCTCCGCGAACGGGCTGCCGGGGCCGGACTACTGGCAGAACCGCGCCGACTACGCGATCCATGCGACGCTCGACGTCGCCGCGCCGTCGCTCGAGGCGAGCGAGGTCGTCACCTACACGAACAACAGCCCGGACGTGCTCGACGTGCTCTGGCTGCAGCTCGATCAGAACGTCTATCGCGAGGGCAGCCGCAGCGAATACGCGAGCGGCCATCCGCGGGAGGGCTCGACCGACGGCTTCGTGCTCGACCGCGTCGAGTTCGAGAACGGCGGCACGTTCGCGGTCGTGCCGACGCTGGTCAGCGACACGCGGCTGCGCGTCGACCTGCCGAAGGCGCTCGCCGCGCACGGCGGCACGGCGAAGCTGCGCATCCGCTATCACTTCTCGATCCCGCGCGACTGGGGCGGGCGCATGGCCTGGGGCGAGGCCAAGGACGGGCCGATCTACGACCTCGCGCAGTGGTATCCGCGCATGGCCGTTTACGACGACCTCCGCGGCTGGGACACGCTGCCGTATCTCGCGCAGGAGTTCTACCTCGAGTACGGCGACTTCGACTACTGGGTGACCGTGCCGGCCGACATGCTCGTCGCCGGCTCCGGCGAGCTGATGAACCCGGCCGACGTGCTGACCGCCGAGCAGCGCGCGCGGCTCGAGCGTGCGCGGAACAGCGACGCGACCGTCGCGATCCGCGCGCCGGACGAGATCGGCGCGCGCGTGAGCCGGCCGCGGCAGGACGGCACGCTGACCTGGCACTTCCGCATGGAGAACACGCGCGACGTCTCGTTCAGCGCGTCGGCGGTGTTCGCCTGGGACGCCGCGCGCATCGTCCTGCCCGAGGGCCGCAGCGCGCTCGCGATGTCGTTCTACCCGGCCGAGAGCGCCGGCCGCGATCGCTGGGGCCGCTCGACCGAGTACCTGAAGGACGCGGTCGAGCGTTTCTCGAAACGCTGGTATCCGTACCCGTGGCCGGCCGCGGTCAACGTCGCCGGCCCGGCCAGCGGCATGGAGTATCCCGGCATCGTCTTCGACGGCATCGACGACAAGGGCAAGGAGCTGTTCTGGATCAGCGCGCACGAGATCGGGCACAGCTGGTTCCCGATGATCGTCGGCTTCGACGAGCGCCGCGACGCGTGGATGGACGAAGGCTTCAACACGTTCATCGACGTCTACGAATCCGACGACTTCAAGCACGGCGAGTACGCGCCGAAGCGCGACGGCGAGTTCGCGCCGGGCGGCGGCAATCCGGTCGACGAGATCCTGCCGGTGCTCGCCGATCCGAACGCGCCGCCGATCCTGTCGCGCGCCGACACGATCGTTGAGAAGTACCGGCACCCGGTCACGTACTTCAAATCCGCGCTCGGCCTGAAGCTGCTGCGCGAGCAGATCCTCGGACCGGAGCGCTTCGATCCGGCGTTCCGCCGCTTCGTCGCCGCGTGGGCGTTCAAGCATCCGAAGCCGGCGGATTTCTTCCGCGCGATCGAGAGCGAGGGCGGCGAGGATCTTTCGTGGTGGTGGCGCGGCTGGTACGCGGACAACTCGACGCTGGACCTCGCCGTCGAGCGCATCGCGCCGGCCGCGGATCCGCGCAACGGCACCGAGATCGTCGTCGCCAGCCACGATGCGCTGGTCATGCCGGCGACGCTGCGCGTCGAGTTCGCCGACGGCACGCAGCGCGACTACCGGCTGCCGGCCGAGAGCTGGATCCGGCATCCGGCGACGTCGGTGTTCGTCGAGCCCGGCAAGCGCGTCGTCGCCGCGACCGTCGATCCCGACCACGCGATTCCGGACCGCGACCGCACGAACGATCGCGCGAGCGCGCCGCCGCCGCATTGACGCGCGCGGTTCGACGCCGCGTTCCGGCGCGCCTCGGCTCGGCGGCCGCGCGCCGGAGCGGACCGCCGTGCTCGCACGCGGAGACGCAGGGCGTCGTCGGACCGATCGTTCTGCGCGGCGGCATGGATCGCGATCGCGCGATGCGCCGACGGGCTCGGGCGGCGATGCGACGCGCGTGATGCGCTTCGGCGGCGCGCACCGAACACCGCGGCGCTTACGGCCGCATTTGCGCGGCGGTGCGCTCGCGGCCGGTGTCAGCGTACCGCTGCGCGGCCGTCGCCGCCGCGCTCGTCGAGCAGCCGCTTGTCGGTGATCGAGATGCCGCCGCAGGTCACGATCGCGAAGTAGACCGTCTGCCCGGTGACGATCTCGACCTCGTGCGGACGGACCTTGCCGTCGGCGATCATCACCAGCGCCGCCTGCGCCAGCTGCTGCTGCCATCGCTCGAGGTCGCCGCGCGTCTTGCACGCGACCTCCTTGACGTGGACGGTGCCTTCCAGGCCGGAGCCGTGCGCGTCGGCCCAGGCGTAGGAGCCGGGCGTGCCGAACGCATGGGTGAAGCCGCACTCGTTGACGAGGCGCGTGCTCGCGAAGAACGCCGGGTCGCCGACGATCTCGTACGCGGGCGCGGCCGGATCGGGGCAGTTCCACAGCACGAGATCGCCGACCTCGATCTCGAGCTCGACGGGACTGCTCGCGAAGCGGCCGCGCGTCCAGCGGAGCGGCACGCTGTGCTGGGTCATCGTCGCGCCGTTCTTGCCTTCGCCGCTGCGCGGCACGACCTTGATCGTCCGCGCCGGCTGGCTCGCGAGGCCCTGCTCGCGGCACGAGAGCACGTGATAGCGGTAGGTGCCTTCGCGCATGAAGCGCTGGCCGTAGCAGTCGACGTAGCGCAGCGCGCGGCTGTCGAACGTGTCGATCGAGGCGTTCATCGCGATTCTCCTGCGCGTGCGGTCACGGCGAGATGCCGACGGTCAGCACCAGCTCGTCTTCGTCGCTGTGCTCGATCCGCGCATCGACGGCATCGAGCTCGACGAACACGTCCGGATCGAACGGGCCGTCGGCCGGCAGCAGCTTGAAGTGCTTGTCCTGCGCGTAGACCGGGATCTTCAACCCGGACAGGAACGGCGACAGGATCGGGCCGAGGAAGCCGGTCAGGCCGGCGATGCCGATCGCGGCGAGGATCAGGTCGACCGCGCCGGCGAGGAACGGCCCGATGAACGGGATCACGAGCAGCGGCGGCGTGATCGCCGCGCCGATCAGCGCGAGGATGCCGGCCGTGCCCGGGCCGAACTGCAGCTGCGAGAGGTTCTGCACGACGATCTGGACCTTCCATTGGCCGCCGATCAGCGCGACGTCGAGGCCGAAGTCCGCACTCGCCTCGACGTCGTCGCCGAACGGCACCGTCACGCCGATCGTCGGCCAGCTCAAGCAGATCTTCGGCGTGCACACGCGGCCCACGCACGGAATGTGCACGCAGACCTGCGGCAGGCAGAAGTGCGGCAGGAAATCGTCGAGATCGATGCCGAACGAGAGCGCCATCTGCCAGACGCAGCGGAGATGCTCGATGCGCACCGTCGCCGGCGCGACGAGATCGATGCTGCCGCCGGTGAAATGGCCGTGCACCGTGTAGCTCGCGGTGAACGGTCCGAGCGAGCCGCTGCCGCTCTTGCTCAGCGCCGGAACGCTCGCGATCGCCTCGGTCAGCACGGTGTTGGCGCCGCCTTCGTCGAGCGCGGCGAGGATCTGGGCCATGGTCGTTCTCCCGTCGGTCAGACGTTGCCGAAGGCTTGGATGCAGTCGTGCGCGATCTCGGGTCCTTCCTCGACGATCAGCTCGAACGCGCCGGCGCGCAGCGCCCTCAGCGGCAGCTCGATCGTCGACAGCACGCCGTCGAGGATCATCTTGATCACGCATTCCAGCACGGTCTCCAGCGCGTCGGGGCGGATGTCGACGAGCTCGACACGATCGACGCGCAAGCGCACGGCGCCGTCGCCGCTCGGACTGTTCCAGACGTCGAGATGGCCGATGCCGAATACGCCGATCTTCGCGCAGACGACGTGGTCGGGCCGGCTCGCGCGCGCCGAGCGCGCGACCGCCGCCTCGCCGCGAACGTCCTTGCGCGCGACGCAATTCACGCACAGCTCGACCTCGGTGCGCAGGCTGAACTGGCCCGGTTCGAGCGACAGCCCCGGCGGCAGCGGCTGCGTCTGCTCGAACAAGTCGACGACCGGCGTCGTGAAGCCGATGCGCCAGCCGATGCCGCCGGGCACGCCCGGAAACGCGATCGCCGGGATCTCGGTCGCGTCGACCGTCGTCGTCGGAACGAAGATCGGCGAGCCGTAGCAGCGGCGCCGCGGTCGTGCGTCGAAGAACGCCTCGAGCACCGCGTTCAGCGCACCCTCGTCGATCGATGCAAAGACTTCGTGAGTGCCGGTCAGGCTCATCGCTGCTGCTCCCGGTGGTCGTGCGCGACACGGATGCGACCGTGCATGCGCGTCTGCCCGGGGTTACGGCGTTCGACGAGGAACCCTGACAGGCGTCGGCGCGCGGTCGTGCGCGACGCTGGTGAAGCGCGCGCAGCCGCGAGCCGCGTCGCCGTCGCGGGACGCCGGCGTCGCTTGCGGGATGCGGAAGATCCGCGTCCCGGGTCCGCGGCGTCGATGTATTTTCGTGCGGACGCGGATCGCGGAGCTTTCTTGCTTCTGCGCGCGTTCTATTCGCGCCGATCTATCCTTCGCGGCGCGAACGTCCGCGCGTCGCCGATGCGCGGCCAGGAAGATCGGATCGGCGCACGCAGGCGCGGCCGCTGGGCGCCGCCCGTTGTCCGGCAGTCACCGTTCCCCGGCATTCGTCGTCCCGCGGCACACCCCGATCAGGGTATTGCGCAACCAGCGATGGGCCGGGTCTGCGTCCATCCGCGGATGCCACATCGCCGATATCACGATCTCCGGCGTACGGACCGGCAGCTCGAAGCGGGCGGCAGCCACCAGAGAGGCGGAGAACAGCGCGACGAACCCTTCGTTGGCGCGGATGGTGAAGGTCCGCTCCAGCGTGGCGATGTCCAGTCGATCGGTCCGGGGGCTGAGAATCGCTCGCGTCTCGCGAGCCAGCGCGTGGACCCGGTCGCGCAACTCGGCTGCGCGCGGCGTCGGGACGAGTCCACGCCCGGCGCGCACGAGCAGCGGGTCGTCCGTGACGGACCGGAGCCGCGCGAGAGTCCGGCTCATGGCGGAAGAACTCAGACCGAGACGCCGCGCCGGTCATGCTTCCCTCGGCCCGCAGTGCATCGAGCGCCGGAAGCAGATTCAGGTCGGGATCGTCCACGGCCGTGATCGATCGCATGGAATGCTCGGGACATGGCGTCCGACGCAACTATAGGGTGCATCGCGTGCGTCTGGCGCCGGCCATCGGGAGCCATCATATTCGCTGCCAGCCCCATACGGAAAAGATGGCTCCGATGCCCTCGCCCCCCCCACACGACTCCGCAGGCACCATTCTTCTCATCGGCGCATCGCGCGGCCTCGGCCATGCCATGGCGGCCGAATTCCTGAAGAAGGGTTGGAGCGTCGTCGGCACGGTGCGCGGTAGCTCCCGAACGCCGTTGCACGATCTGGCGGACGCGTATCGCGATCGCGCCGAAGTCGAGCACCACGACGTGACCGAGCCGGACCAGATCGGCGCTCTGCACACCCGTTTGTCCGGCCGCCGTTTCGACATCCTGTTCGTGAACGCGGGCACCGCCAACACCAATCAGGACGAAACCATCGCGGAAACCTCGACGGAGGAATTCGTCCGAGTGATGATCACCAACGCGCTGAGTCCGATGCGCGTGGTCGAACGGCTGCAGGACCTTGTCGCGTCCGACGGAATGATCGGCGTCATGTCGTCGGGACAGGGCAGCGTCGGCAACAACACGAACGGCGGGCACGAAGTCTATCGCGGCTCGAAGGCTGCCCTTAACCAATACATGCGAAGCTATGCCGCCCGGCACGCGGGAGAGCGGCGCGCTTTGGTGCTGATGGCACCGGGCTGGATTCGCACGGAGCTGGGTGGCCCGAACGCGCCGTTCGGCATGGAAGAAACCATCCCAGAGATCGTGAACGTGCTGCTCGCGCAGCGCGGCAAACCGGGTCTGCGTTACCTCGACCGCAACGGCAACATCGTACCGTGGTGAGCCCGCGCGCCGCCGAAGCGGTGAACCCTACGACGCAGCAGCACTGCGTCTCCGGGAGAATGGCGCGGCTCGCCGAGCCGGCGAATGCGGGATTCGCGCATCGCGACCGCCCGCAGCCGATCGGTCGGAGCACCGCGTGAACCGAGGGCCGACGACCGGCATGACATGCGCGGAGCGCAGTCGATGGAATCGGGCGGCCTTGGCGAAAACTCTCCGTTGCTGCGCGGGACATCCGCTCGGAAGGAACGACGCCGTCCGGCCAGATGGCACGTGATTGCCGTGCCGCTGAAATGAAAATACCCACCCGGCCTGCGGCACGACGACTGCCGGCTCTGCGCCGCGGTACCCGGCGCCGCGCGATACCGCGCTCGGACTCGATGGCGGAAGAGGTGGGATTCGAACCCACGAATGGTTTGACCCATTGCCGGTTTTCAAGACCGGTGCCTTAAACCGCTCGGCCACTCTTCCCAACGGAAAACGCGACGATTTCGCCGTCGGCGGATGCGCGATCGTGCGCGCCGGGGCTGCGAAAATCCGAATCGGCGTTGTCAGGTGACGGTGTACCTGCGCCGGTGCGACGGATGATAAATTTCACCACATTGCGGCAGGCTGCGCAAAAGCCGCATGTTTCGCCCGACCGAGCGAAACGCCCTCGAGGGGAGGGGAGGAACGGAGCACGTGACGACCGTCGTCCTGATCGATGACCACGAGCTGGTGCGCACCGGCTTTCGCATGATCATTTCCCAGCAACCGGGCATCGAAGTCGTCGGCGAGGCCGCCGACGGCGAGCAGGGTCTCGCGCTGATCCGGCGCACGAAGCCGGACGTCGCGCTCGTCGACGTGCACATGCCGGGCCTGAGCGGCATCGAGCTGACCGATCGCGTGCGCAAGCACCGCATCCCGACGCGCATCGTCGTGTTGACCGTCGTCAGCGAAGCGCCGTTTCCGAAGCGGCTGCTCGAAGCCGGCGCGAGCGGCTATCTGACCAAGGCCTGCGCGGCCGAGGAGCTGATCCGCGCGATCCGCCAGGTCGCCGAAGGCAGGCGCTATCTGTCGCCGGACGTCGCCGAACGGCTCGCGTTGAGCGCAGTCGGCGGCGTCGACGCGTCGCCGTTCGAAACGCTGTCGACGCGCGAGCTCGACGTCGCGCTGATGCTCGCGCAGGGACGCGACATGCAGCACATCGCGGAGAGGCTGAAGCTCAGCGCGAAGACCGTCGCGACGTACAAGTACCGCCTGTTCGACAAGCTCGGCATCGACAATCCGGTCGCGCTCGCGCATCTCGCGCACGTGCACGGCCTGCTCGACGATCGCGCCCGCGCGCTGGCCGGCTGACCGCGCGGTCCGCCTTCGCGGCGGACCGGCGGTACGGGAGCGCGGTTTCAGGACTTCGGCTCGTCCGCGCCGGCGCCGCTCGACGGCGCACGCTCCGCGTCGCGCCCCGACTCGGCCGACGATGCCGGCGGCTTCGGTGCGGCCACGCGCGCGGTCGGCGGCTCCGGCCGCGGGCCGGGCAGGGGCAGCTCGAGCGTGCGGCCGAGATCCGGCGTGGACGGCGCCGGCGCATTCGCCGCCGGCGTCGCGGCGCCGCGCGTGGGCGCGGGGGCCGCATCCTTCGCAACGTCCTTCGGCGTCGGTGCCGCGTCCGGCTGCGGCCGCGCGGCCGGCGTCGCCGCGGTGTGGGCCGGCTTCGGCTCGGCGTGCGCCGGTGCGCCGACGTTCGCCGGCGAGGTCGACGCGGGGGCTGGCGTCGCTGCGGCCGGCTTCGGCTCGGCGTGCGCCGCTGCACCGACGTTCGCCGGCGAGGCCGACGCGGGGGCCGGCGTCGCCGCGGGCAGCTTCGGCTCGGCGTGCGCCGGTGCGCCGATGTTCGCCGGCGAGGCCGACGCAGGTGCCGCCGCTGCCGGAGCCGGCTTCGGCTCGGCGTGCGCCGCTGCACCGACGTTCGCCGGCGAGGCCGACGCAGGTGCCGCCGCTGCCGGAGCCGGCTTAGGCTCGACGCGCGTAGTCGCAGAGCCGTTCGGCGACGCGCCGTCCGTGTGCGGCTTCTCGGCCGCGGCCGGCGACCGCTCCGGGAGCCGCGGCGACGTCGTCGCGCCGGCGCTCGGCCGGACTCCGGCCTCGGTCGGCACGGATGCGACGCGCGGCGGCGCCGACGGCGCGGCCGGCGCGTCGTCGCGTGCCGCGCCGGCGTCGCCGTGCGCGGGCCGATCGGCCTGCGCCGGCCGCACGGCATCCTCGTCGTCGAAGTCGAGCGTGTTCACGCCGTGCAGCGTATCGGCGCCACGCTCGACCGCGCCGTCCTTGCGGCGCCGGCGACCGCCGCGGCGGCCGCGGCGGCGCGAGCGCAGCTCGTCGCGATTCGCGTCGCCCGGCGTCGCGCCGGCCGCTGGCGGCGAAATCTTGTCGCCGTCGGCACGTGCGTTCGCGGCAGGCAGCGGCGCCGGCTCGTTGCCGGCGACGATGGCTGCCGGCGCGGCCGGAACGGGCTGCGGTGTCGCCGGCTTCGGCGCCGCGGCGCTGGGGCGCGCTTCGACCGCGCGCGGCTCGCCGACCACGGGCTGCTCGCCGCTCGACGAACGGTTCGGACCGCGCTCGTCGCGGCGCGGACCGCGGCCCTGCGGCTTCGGTCCCTGGCCGGGACGCTCACCGCCGGGGCGGCCGTCGCGGCGCCCGTTCGGCGGCGACGTCTCGGAACGCGGCCGCGGCGGCGCGGCGCGATTCGCCGGTGCCGCGGTGCGCGCGGCCGGTGCGGCCGGACGCGCGGCCGGAGCGGGTTTCGCGGGCGCCGGCGCCGCGGCCGGCGCGGGCGCCGGTTCCGGACGCGCGCCGCCGCGGAACCAGCCGACGAACCGCTCGAGCAGGCCGCCGCCGGAGACCGGCGCGGGCGCCGGCACGGGCGCCGCCGGCACCGGCGCGGCCGGCTCGGCCGCGATCGGCTCGGGCCGCTCCGGTGCCGGCGTCGAGCGTACGACGCCGGCG
>DASWOS010000502.1:0-5545 GCA_036398645.1 Dokdonella sp.
GTGCCACCGGCGCGGATGCGGCCGCGCCGCTCCGCGTCCTGCAGCAGGCCGAGCGCGGTGCGGTCCTTGACCGAACCGCCCGGATTCATGAACTCGGCCTTGGCGAGGATCTCGCAGCCGGTCGCCGCCGACGCGCGGCGCAGGCGCACGAGCGGCGTGTGGCCGACCGCGTCGGCGAAGCTCTCGCGAATCTGCATGGCGTTCTCCTCGGTGTCCGCAGCGCCGCGGCGGCTAGCGCGCCGCGAGCACGCGCTCGGCGATCGAACGATACAGCGCCGGCAGGCGCTCGAGCTCGTCGAGCGCGACGTGCTCGTCGACCTGATGGATGCTCGCGTTGACCGGGCCGAGCTCGACGACCTCGGCGCCGAGCGGCGCGATGAAGCGGCCGTCCGAGGTGCCGCCGCCGGTGCTCTGCTCCGGCTCGACGCCGCACTGCGCGCGGATCGCGGCGACGGTCGCCTCGCGCAGCGGACCCGCGCGCGTCAGGAACGGCTCGCCGGAGAGGCGCCAGTCGAGCGCGAACTCGACGCCGTGCCGGCGCAGGATCGCCTCGGTGCGCTCGCGCAGCGCCGCCGCGGTGCTCGCGGTGCCGTAGCGGAAGTTGAACGCCGCGTTCAACTCGCCGGGAATCACGTTGTCGGCGCCGGTGCCGGCGGCGACGTTCGAGACTTGGAACGAGGTCGGCGGGAACGCGTCGTCGCCGTCGTCCCAACGCGTCGCCGCGAGCTCGGCGAGCGCCGGCGCGAACGCGTGGATCGGATTGCGCGCGTGGTCCGGATACGCGACGTGGCCCTGCACGCCGAGTACGCGCAGCCGCGCGTTCAGCGAGCCGCGCCGACCGATGCGGATCAGGTCGCCGAGCCGCTCGCGCGAGGACGGCTCGCCGACGACGCAGGCGTCGATGCGCCGGCCTTGCGCGCGGAACGTCTCGGCGACGCGGCGCACGCCGTCGATCGCGGCGCCCTCCTCGTCCGAGGTCAGCAGCAGCGCGACAGTGCCGGCATGCGCCGCGTTCGCGCGCGCGAACGCCTCGAGCGCGACGACCATCGCGGCGACGCTGCCCTTCATGTCGGCCGCGCCGCGGCCGTAGAGCCGGCCGTCGCGAATCGTCGGCTCGAACGGCGGGCTCGTCCACGCCGACGGCGGCCCGCTCGGCACGACGTCGGTGTGGCCGAGGAACACGAGCACCGGCGCGCCGCTGCCGTGCGCCGCCCAGAGATTGTCGACCTCGCCGTGGCGCATCGTCTCGAGCGCGAAGCCGGCGCGCGCGAGGCGCGCGGCGAGGAGCGCTTGGCAGCCGGCGTCGTCCGGCGTCACCGACGCGCGGCGGATCAGTTCGCAGGTCAGATCGAGGACCGGGTTCACGTGCACGGCGCTCCTCGCGCGAGATCCACCGTGCACGGCGGCGGACGCGTGCACGCGCACGCCGCGCACTCGAGCCGCCGCCGCTGCGCCCACGGACGCGGCGCCGCGCGCGCGGCGCTCAGACCGGCGCGAACCATCGCTTGAACGATGCGTCGCTGAAGCCCTGCTGCACGCGGCCGTCGTCGAACACGACGAGCGGCCGGCGGATCAGCGCCGGATGCTCCTTGATCAGCAGCGTCCACTCGGCGTCGCTGCCCGGCGACTTGCGCGCGGCCGGCAGGTTGCGCCAGGTCGTCGACGCACGGTTGACGAACGTCTCCCAGCCGCCGGCCGCGCGCGCCCAGGCTTTCAGCGACTCCGGCTCTATGCGCTGCCTGCGATAGTCGACGAACTCGTAGGCGACGCCGAAGCGATCGAGCCAGTTGCGCGCCTTGCGGCAGGTGTCGCAGGTGTCGAGGCCGTAGATTCTCGTCGTCACTGGAGCGTTCCGTCCGACAGGGGCGTCCGGATTGTAATGCGACGCCGCATCCGTCTCGACGCAGCGGAGTCGCGCGGCACCGGTGCGATCGCGTGAGAGTCGCGTGAGTCCGCGCAGAGGTACGGCACGAATGCGTGACAGCGCGCCGCGCGGAGCGCCGGCGAGACGACGCTGCGAAGCATCCGCGGCAGCGCCGACGCCGCGCGCAGCGGCGCACGCGCCGCGGTGGCCGCGCGCGACGACGGCGCCGCGCGTGGCCTCCGCATCGCTATGCGCGCAGCAGCTCGTTGATGCCGGTCTTCGCGCGCGTCTTCGCGTCGACCTTCTTGACGATGACGGCCGCGTACAGGCTGTAGCTGCCGTCCGCGGCCGGCAGGCTGCCGGCGACGACGACGCTGCCGGGCGGAACGTGGCCGTAGCCGACCTCGCCGGTCGTGCGGTCGTAGATCTTCGTCGACTGGCCGAGGAACACGCCCATGCCGATCACGCTGCCCTTGCCGACGACGACGCCTTCGACGACCTCCGAGCGCGCGCCGATGAAGCAGTCGTCCTCGACGATCGTCGGATTCGCCTGCAGCGGCTCGAGCACGCCGCCGATGCCGACGCCGCCGGACAGATGCACGTTCGCACCGATCTGCGCGCACGAGCCGACCGTCGCCCAGGTGTCGACCATCGTGCCGGCGCCGACGTGCGCGCCGATGTTCAGGTAGCTCGGCATCAGCACCGCGTCGTTGGCGACGTACGCGCCGCGGCGCACCAGTGCGCCGGGCACGACGCGCGCGCCGGCCGCGCGGAACTCGGCCTCGCCGGCCTCGGCGAAGCGCAGCGGCACCTTGTCGTACGCGCGCATGGCGCCGCCGTCGACGACGCGGTTGGCGCTGATGCGGAAGTACAGCAGCACGGCCTTCTTCAGCCACTGATGCGTGTGCCAACCGCCGCGGCCGTCCGGCTCGGCGACGCGCAGGCGGCCGTCCTCGAGCCGGTCGAGCACGGTCTCGATCGCCGGACGCAGGCAGGTCTCGATCTCGTCGGCGGTCAGCGCGGAGCGACGCTCCCAGGCGTCGTCGATCAGGGTTTCAAACGATGACATGCGGCCTCTCGGCTGGGGTCGATTCGGGATCGCCGAGGCTGCGCAGGAGGATCTCGCGCAACCGATGCTGCAGCGGCGCGTCGAGCTGGCGATCGTTCTCGTCGCTCAGCACGAAGAAATCCTCGGCGCGCTCGCCGAACGTCGCGATGCGCGCGTCGTGCACGCGCACGCCGGCCTCGCGGAACGCCTGCGCGACCTGCGCGAGCAGGCCCGGCTGGTCGCTCGCGACAAGCGCGAGCTGGGTCGCGGCGCCGGCCGCGCCGTATTCGATGCTCGGCGCGCGGCGGAAGTGGCGCAGCCGGCGCGGCAGGCCGCGCCGCGCGATGCGCGGGTCGAGCTCGCGCGCGCCGAGCCCCTGCGCGAGCTCGGCCTCGAGCGCATGCGCGCGCTCGACGTCGAGCGCGGCGAGCGTGTCGGCGTCGAGCAGCTCGAACGTGTCGAACACGAGGCCGCGCGCGGACAAGAGGCGCGCGTCGACGACGTCGAGGCCGAGCCGGTCGAGCGTCGCCGCGATCGCCGCGAACAGGCCGTCGCGATCCAGCGCGTGCACGAACAGCTCGCTGCTGCCGCCGCGCGCCGAGCGCGCGCGCACCGCGACGACGGTCGCGCCGGGCGCCGCTCCCCGCGCGCGGATCGCGCGCGCCTGCCAGGCGATCTGCTCGGGCCGATGGCGCAGGAAGCTCGCCGGCGGGAACGCGTCGAGCAGAGCCGTCGCCGCGGCGCGGTCGAGCCCGGCGTCGGCGAGCAGGTCGAGCGCGCGCGCGCGGCACTCGGCCGCGCGCGCCTCGGCGTGCGGTGGCCGGTCGAGCCCGGCGCGCAGCGCGTAGCGCGCGGCGACGTAGAGGTCGGCGAGCAGGCGCGCCTTCCACTCGTTCCAGAGCTTCGGATTCGTGCCGGCGATGTCGGCGATCGTCAGCAGATACAGATGATCGAGCCGCTCGAGGTCGCCGACCTGTACGGCGAAGCGGTGCACGACCTCGGGATCGGTGACGTCCTGGCGCTGCGCGGTCACGCTCATCAGCAGGTGCCAGCGCACGAGCCAGGCGACGAGGTCGGCGTCGGCCTCGACGAGGCCGAGCTTGCGCGCGAACGCGCGCGCGTCGGCTTCGCCGAGCACCGAGTGGTCGCCGCCGCGCCCTTTCGCGATGTCGTGGAACAGCGCCGCGAGCAGCAGCAGCTCCGGCTTTTCGAGCGCGGCGAACGCGTTGTACGCGAGCGCGAGCTCGTCGCGCGCGCCCGGGTCGGCGTAGCGCGCGACGTTGCGCAGCACGCGCAGCGTGTGCTCGTCGACCGTGTAGACGTGGAACAGGTCGTACTGCATGCGGCCGACCACGCGGCGGAACGCCGGCAGGATCGCCGCGAGCACGCCGTGGCGGTTCATCGCCTCGAGCGCGTCGACCGCCGGCGCGCCGCGGCGGAGCAGCGCGAGGAACGCGCCGAGCACGTCGCGGTCGTCGGCGAAGCCGCGCCGGTGCCGCGCCAGCGCCTGCTGCAGGCGGCGCATCGTCTGCGCGGACAGGCCGCGCAGCTCGCGGTGGTCGAGCAGCGCGGCGAACACGTCGATCATCGCGCGCGGGCGGGCGAGAAAGAGGTCCGGCTCGGCGAGCTCGAGGCGCGGCCCGGCCGCGACGAACTGCGCGTCGAGCGCGCGCGGCGGCGCGTCGACCGGCTCGAGCAGCTCCGTGAAGCGCTCCTCGACCTGCACGCAGAGCCGCTGCGCGATCGTCGCCGCGCGGTAGTAGCCCTGCATGAACTGCTCGACCGCGAGGTTCTTCTCGTGCTCGTCCTCGTAGCCGAGCTCGGCGGCGAGCCGGCGCTGATGGTCGAACAGCAGGCGCTCCTCGGGCCGGCCGGCGACCAGGTGCAGCGCGTAGCGGCAGCGCCACAGCGTCGCCTCGGAGCGCTCGAGCGCGGCGCGCTCGGTCGCGTCGATGAGCCCGCGCGCCTCCATCGAGGCGAAGTCGCCGGCGCCGACGATGCGGCGGCCGAGCCAGCGCATCAGGTCCAGCGTGCGCAGGCCGCCGGGGCCGTCCTTGAGGTTCGGCTCGAGGTTGTACGCGGTGTCGTTGAAGCGCGCGTGCCGCGCCGACTGCTCGGCGCGCTTCGCGGCGAAGAACGCGGTCGGCGGCCAGATCGCCGCGTCGTCGACGATCGCCTCGAGCGCGGCCTCGAGCGCGGCCGTGCCGGCGAGCCGGCGCGCGTCGAGCAGCGACGTGAACACGCCGACGTCCTCGGCGGCGAGCGCGCGGCACTCGGCCGGCGTGCGCACCGCGTGGCCCGGTTTCAGGCCGAGATCCCAGAGGCAGGTGAAGAACGCCTCGAACGCGCGCGCCTGGCGCGGCGCGGCATCCGGCCGCACGAGCACGAGCAGGTCGACGTCGGAGTACGGGAACAGCACGCCGCGGCCGAAGCCGCCGACCGCGAACAAGGCGCAGTCGGGCGCTTCGCCGACGCATGCCTGCCACACGTGCGCGACCACGCTCTCGTTCGCACCGGCGCGGCGGCGCACGAGCTCGCGCGCGTCCGCGCCGGCGCGGAACGCGAGCGCGAGGCCGCGGTCGAGATCGCCGAGCACCTGGCGCAGCGCGAGCCGCGCCGGCTCCGACACGTCG
>DASWOS010000503.1:0-5702 GCA_036398645.1 Dokdonella sp.
GCGCCAATGGATGCTTCTCCGCTTCATGCGCTTGCACCGAGCTTCGAAGGACCCGTACGCGCTCGCCGCGTCCGGCGCTGCGCACACGCGCTCGCCGCGGCGCTCGCGCTGCTCGCCACTGCCGCGCACGCGGTGCCGATCGTCGTTCCGAACGGCGACTTCTCGTCGCCGGCGAACGACGGCTCGGTCGGCGGCGGCGCGCTGCAGGCGAACGGCACGAACGTGCCGATCGGCAGCGGCCCCTGGACCGGCACGTATCACGGCGTGCTCGGCGTGGTCGCGCCGCCGTTGCTGACGATCTCCTCGGCCACCGGCACCGCGACGATCTCGGGCTTGCTCGGCATCAGCGCGCTCGGCCTGGTCAACAACGGCGGCTACTTCGGCCAGACGCTGACGGTTCCGCTGCAGCCGAACACGCGCTACATCCTGAGCGCGGACATCCAGGCCGGCCAGAGCCTGCTGCAGCTCGGCCTGCTCGACGCGACGCACTCGGGCATCCAGCTCGTCGCCGGCGGCGACGTGCTCGCGTCGAGCGACACCGCGGCGCCGGGCCTGGTCACGCTCGATCCGATCGGTACGACGTCGTATCGCCTCGCGTTGATCTACGAGTCGCCGGCGAAGATCGCGGCCGATCCGATCGAGCTGCGTCTGTTCGCGCAGCCGCAGGGCTTGCTGACCGCGAACCTGCTGCCGACGATCACGTTCAGCCACGTCGCGCTCGACGCGGTCGTGCACGGCGAACCCGCCGCGGTCGGCGAGGTCAGCGGCGACGGCCAGACCGCGGTCGTCGGCACCGCGTTCGACGCGCCGCTCGGCGTGCACGTCGTCGACGGCACCGGCGCTCCGGTGTCGAACGTCGAGGTCACGTTCACGGCACCGGCAGCGGGCGCCGGCGCGGTGTTCTCGGCCGACGGCAACAGCGGACCGACGCTGACGGTGCTGACCGACGCGAACGGCGACGCGATCGTCGACGCGAGCGCGAACATGATCGCCGGCAGCTACGAGGTCAGCGTGCAGGTCGCCGGGCTCGCGGAGCCGCAGATCTTCCATCTGAACAACGCGGTCGGTCCGCCGAGCGTCGTCGGGGTCTCGCAGGAGAGCGGCGGCGGCGAGCAGAGCACGACCGTCGGCACGCCGTTCGCGCATCCGCTCGAGGTCGAGGTCACCGACGCGTACGGCAACCCGGTGCCCGGCGTCGTCGTCACGTTCACGGCGCCGGCGTCCGGCGCGAGCGCGGTGCTGTCGGCGTCGACCGCGACGACCGGCAAGGACGGCCGCGCCGCGGTCGACGCGAGCGCGAACGCGATGGCCGGCGGCTACGTCGTCACCGCGAGCGTCGCCGGCGTCGCCGCGCCGGCCGAATTCGACCTGACCAACGTCGCCGGTACCCAGGCCGGCATCGCCGCGAGCGGCGGCGGCGGGCAGAGCACGGCCGTCGGCACGCCGTTCGCGCAGCCGCTCTCCGCGCGCGTCGTCGACGAGTTCAACAACCCGGTGCCCGGCGTGACCGTCGCGTTCGGCGTCGGTGCCGCCGAGAACGGCGCGAGCGCGACGCTGTCCGCGCCGAGCGCGGTGACCGGCGCCGACGGCGTGGCGAGCGTCGTCGCGGTCGCGAACGGCATCGCCGGCAGCTATCTCGCCGTCGCGAGCGTCGACGGCGTCGGCGCGGTCGCGCCGTTCGCGCTGACGAACACGGCCGGCCTGCCCGCGCAGGTCGAGGCGGTCGGCGGCGGCGCGCAGAGCACCGAGGTCGGTACGCCGTTTCCGCGGCCGCTCGAGGTGCGCGTGCGCGATGCGTTCGGCAATCCGGTGCCGAACGTCGCCGTCGCGTTCGTCGCGCAGCCGGCCGCATCCGGCGCGAGCGCGACGCTGAGCGCGCCGACCGCGAACACCGGCGCCGACGGCGTCGCGCGCGTCGACGCGGTCGCGAACGCGGTCGCCGGCAGCTATTCGGTCCAGGCGAACGTCGTCGGTGCTAGCGCGGCGACGTTCGTGCTGACCAACACGGCCGGTGCGCCGGCCGTCCTCGAGATCGGCGCCGGCGGCAGCGGCGTGCAGAGCACCGAGGTCGGCACGCCGTTCCCGGCGCCGCTCCTCGTGCGCGTCGCCGACAGCCACGGCAATCCGGTCGCCGGAATCGCGGTCGCTTTCGCCGCGCCGACGGCCGGCGCGAGCGCGACGTTGTCCGCGCCCAGCGCAGTCAGCGGCGCGGACGGCGAAGCCAGCGTCGCGGCGATCGCGAACACGGTCGCCGGCCACTACGTCGTGATCGCGAGCGTGTCCGGCGTCGGCGCGAACCTCGTGTTCGATCTGACCAACACGCCCGGCGCGCCGCACGACGTCGTGCCGATCGGCGGCGACGGCAGCGTCGGTGGCGGCGCCGTGCAGAGCACGCCGGTGTACACGGCGTTCCCGCAGCCGCTGAAGGTGCGCGTGCGCGACGAGTACCAGAACCCGGTGCCCGGCGTGCAGGCGACGTTCGCGGCGCCGACGAGCGGGCCGAGCGCGGAGCTGTCGAACGGCGCGCAGATCGGCACGACGCTCGTCGTCGCCACCGACGCGAACGGCGAAGCGAGCGTCGTCGCGACCGCGAACGGACGTACCGGCACGTACACGGTCGTCGCGCAGGTCGCCGGCACCGCGGCCCCGGTCGTGTTCCAGCTGACGAACACGCAGGGCAACTCGGTGACGCCGGTCGGCGGATCGGCGCAGAGCGTCGCGACCGGCGAGCCGTTCGCCTGCGCGCTGATCGTGCGCCTCGCCGATCCGCAGGGGCAGCCGCGCGCCGGCGTCGCGGTCGATTTCGCCGCGCCCGCCGACGGACCGTCCGCGCTGCTGTCGACCGACGGCGGCGCCGGCGCGCCGACCGCGACCGCGACGACCGACGCGGACGGCGTGGCCTGGGTCGAGGCGGTCGCGAACGACATTCCCGGCAGCTACGTCGTCACCGCGCGCGAAAGCGGCGATCCGAACGCGCAGGTCGTCTCGTTCACGCTGACGAACCTCGATCCGTCCGACCCGATCTTCCGCAACGGGTTCGATCCGGCCTGCGGCGCGGAGCCGCCGCAGAGCGCCCCGGCGCCGGCGCGTTGAGCCCAAGGAACCGCCGCGCGCACGACGCGCGCGGCGGTCAGTCGGCGATCTTGCCCGGCGGGGGCTTGCGCTCGGACTTGATCCAGACGAACTCCGGCTCCTCGCGATCGAGCCGCAGCGCGGTCAGCGCGCCGCCCCAGACGCAGCCGGTGTCGATCGCGCAGACGCCGAGGCCGGCAAAGCGGCCGAGCGTCGACCAGTGCCCGCAGACGATGCGCAGGTCGCGCCGCTCCAGGCCCGGCACCTCGAACCACGGATACAAGCCGGGCCGCTGCGTGCCGGGCGCGCCCTTCTCGCTGAACGCGATGCGGCCGCGCACGTCGACGTAGCGCATGCGCGTGAACACGTTGATCGCGGCGCGCCAGCGATCGATGCCGCGCAGCTTCGGCGTCCACAGGTCCGGCTTGTTGCCGAACATCTGCTTCATCAGGCGCCGATGGCCTTCGCCGCGCAGCTTGTCCTCGACCTCGTGGGCGATCTCCTCGGCCTGCGCGACGGTCCAGCGCGGGAACAGGCCGGCGTGCACGAGCATGAAGCCGAGCTCGCGGTCGACGTGCAGCAGCTTGCGCCCGCGCAGCCAGCCGAGCAGCTCGTCGCGGTCCGGCGCGAACAGCACCTCGCGCAGCTCCGCGTTGACGCGCGCCTGCTCCTCGCGCTTGCGCTCGGCGACCGCGAGCAGCGAGAGGTCGTGATTGCCGAGCGTGACGATCGCGCGCTCGCCGAGCGAGCGCACCAGGCGCAGCACGGCGAGCGACTGGCCGCCGCGGTTGACGAGGTCGCCGCAGAACCAGAGCCGGTCGGTGGCCGGATCGAACGCGAGCTTCTCGATCAGGCGGACAAGTTCGTCGTGGCAGCCTTGGACGTCGCCGATGGCCCAGGTCGCCATCAGTGCAGCGTCCTCGGAATCGACAGCACGAAGGCCGGGATCTGCGCATCGAACTGCGTGCCGTCGTCGGCGACCATGCGGTAGCTGCCGCGCATCGTGCCGAGCGCGGTCTCAAGCACGGCGCCGGAGGTGTATTCGTAGTCGTCGCCGGGGCGCACCCACGGCTGCTCGCCGACGACGCCGTCGCCGTGCACCTCGCGGACCTTGCCGTTGCCGTCGGTGATGATCCAGTGGCGCGACATCAGCCGCGCGCCGACCGTGCCGCGGTTCGCGATCGTGATCGTGTACGCGAACGCGTAGCGGTTGTCGGCCGGCGCCGACTGCTCGTCGAGAAAGCGCGTGTCGACCGAGATCGTGATGTCGTAGGGCTTCTTGCCGCTCATGCCGGCGATTTTCCGGGACGCGGGGCGCGTCGGCAAGCCGGCGCGCGGCGGCGCGGCGGCGCGTCGAGCCGGCCGGCGCGCGCGCTCAGCGCGGCTCCGCCGCGGCGGCGAGCGCGACGAACGCGTGCGGATCGAGCTGCTCGGCGCGCGCGCGCGGATCGACGCCGGCCGCGACGATGCGTTCCGGAGCGAGCACGCCGGCGAGCGCGTTCGCGAGCGTCTTGCGCCGCTGTCCGAACGCATCGCGCACGACGCGCGCGAGCGTCGCCGGGTCCGCGCGCGGCCGCCGCTCCGGCGCCAGAGGAACGAGCCGCACGACCGCGGAGTCGACCTTCGGCGGCGGCCGGAACGCGGCCGGCGGCACCTCGAACAGCGGCTCGACGCGGCAGGCGAGCTGCAGCATGACCGACAGCCGTCCGTAGACCTTGCCGCCCGGCGGCGCCGCCATGCGCTCGACGACTTCCCGCTGCAGCATGAAGTGCATGTCCTCGATCGCGTCGAGCTGGTCGAGGCAGTGGAACAGGATCGGCGACGAGATGTTGTACGGCAGGTTGCCGACGACGCGCAGCGGAGCGCCGTGCGCGAGCGCGCGCAGGTCGACCGCGAGCACGTCCGCGTGCACGATTTCCAGTTCGCCGACGCCGGCCGCGGCATCGCGCAGGCGCGGGATCAGGTCGCGGTCGAGCTCGACGACGGTCAGGCGGCCGAGTGCGCGCAGCAGCGGCAGCGTCAGCGCGCCTTCGCCGGGGCCGATCTCGACGACGCGATCGCCCGGCCGCGGCGCGATCGCGTCGACGATGCGGCGCAGGACCGCCGCGTCGCGCAGGAAATGCTGGCCGAAGCGCTTCTTGTGGACGTGGCGATCGCCTGCGCTCGCGTGCATCGCGACATCGTAGCCGATCGCGCCGGCCTCACGCCGGCAGCGCGAGCCAGCGCGTCAGCCAGTAGCCGCCGACGGTCAGCCAGACGAACAGCGCGAACGCGAGCACGAGCGGCTTCGGCCCGAGCGCGCGCAGGCGCGACAGCCGCGTCTCGAGGCCGAGCGCGGCCATCGCGGTCGCGAGCAGCAGCGTGTCGAGATCGAGCAGGCGTGCGCGCAGCGCCGGCGGCGTCGCGACGACCGAGTTCAGCGCGCAGACGCCGACGAACGCGAGCGCGAACCACGGCACGCTGACCGCGCCGCGCGCGCCGCCGTGCCGCGGCTGTCAGCCACCGAGCGCGAACAGGAACGGCACCATCAGTAGCACGCGCGTCAGCTTGACGAGGACCGCGGTGTGGGTCGCGGCCGGGCCGACCGAATTGCCGACGGCGACGACATGCGCGACCTCGTGCACGGTAGC
>DASWOS010000504.1:0-14229 GCA_036398645.1 Dokdonella sp.
GCACGACGACGGCGAACGTGCCGAGCACCGGCAGTGGCTCGCGGACCAGGATCGCCGGATCGAACAGCATGCCGACCGAGACGAAGAACAGCACCGCGAACGCGTCGCGGAACGGCAGCGACTCCGCCGCGGCCTCGTGGCTCAGCTTCGACTCGTTCAGCACCATGCCGGCGAAGAACGCGCCGAGCGCGAACGAGACGTCGAACAGCCGCGCCGACGCGTAGGCGACGCCGAGCGCGATCGCGAGCACGGCCAGCGTGAACAGCTCGCGCGAGCCGACGCCGGCGGTGCGCTCGAGCAGCCACGGAATCGCGCGGCGGCCGAACACGAGCATCAGCGCGACGAACGCGGCGACCTTGCCGAGCGTGATCGCGAGCGCCGCGAGCACGCCGTGCCCGTGCGCCGCGCCGGCGCCGCCGGCCGAGCCGCCGAGCAGGCCCGCGAGCGCCGGCAGCAGCACGAGCACGAGCACCATTGCGAGGTCCTCGACGATGAGCCAGCCGATCGCGATGCGTCCGCGCTCGGACTCGAGCAGGCGGCGCTCCTCGAGCGCGCGCAGCAGCACGACCGTGCTCGCGACCGACAGCGCGAGGCCGAACACGAGTCCGCCGCCGAACGGCCAGCCGAGCAGCCGCGACAGCAGCAACCCGAGCAGCGTCGCGATGACGATCTGCACGATCGCGCCCGGAATCGCGATTGCCCTGACCGCGAGCAGGTCGCCGAGCGAGAAGTGCAGGCCGACGCCGAACATCAGCAGGATCACGCCGAGCTCGGACAGCTCCGGCGCGAGCGCCTGGTCGGCGACGAAGCCCGGCGTGAACGGCCCGACCGCGACGCCGGCGAGCAGGTAGCCGACCAGCGGCGACAGCCGCACGCGCTGCGCGAGCATGCCGGCGACGTAGGCGAGCACGAGCGCGAAGACGAGCGTGGCGATCAGCGGCGTGTCGTGCGGCATGCGGCGTCCGAGTGCGCGACGCATCGCGGCGCGATGCCCGCGTGGTTTAGCACACGGGCGCGGAGGCGAGAACCCGCGGGGTCAGCGCGCGTGCCGGCGCAGCCAGATCGCGCGCAGCGGCAATGCGGCGGCGACGACGGCGAGGAACACGCCGTACGCGGCCAGCGTCGCGACGATCTGCTTCCACAGCGCGCCGCCGACGCCGGCCGCGGCGCGGAAGCCCGCGCGCATCGCGGCGACGCTGAGCGCCGCCGCGGCGAGCAGCACGGCGACGTCGGCGAGCAGGCGCAGCGCGCCGCGCGGCCGGCGCGGGAACGCGCAGTACAGCGCGCCGATGATCGCGAACACGGGCAGGAACAGCACGAACGCGAGGCTGGACTGGGCCGTCGGAGTCATCGCGCCGGCGCGTCAGTCGGTCGCGATGCCGTGCACCGCCTCGACGTCGGCGCGGCCGAGCTCGGAGCGGCGGCCGCCCCAACCTTCGCGTATCCAGTTGACGACCGCGGCGATCTCGCCGGCGCTCAACGTCTGCACGAACGGCGGCATCGTGTGCGGTCGCGGGTTGCCCGCGGTCGTGACCGGCATGCCGCCGTACAGCACGATGCGCAGCGCGTCGACCGGGTCCGGCGCGGTCACCGCGACCGCGCCGCGCAGCGGCGGGTACGCGTCCGGCTTGCCCTGCCCGTCGTCGCCGTGGCAGTCGACGCAGTACGTCCGATAGATCTCAGCGCCGTTCGCGAGCGGCGCGTCGCGCGGCGCGGCTTCGGCGCCGGCCGCGGCGGGCGCCGGCTCGGGCCGCGGCGGCAGGCTCTTCAAGTAGCCGGCGATCGCGGTCGCGTCGTCGAGGCTGATCGCGCGCAGGCCGGCATAGACGACCTCGGCCATCGGACCGTACGCGCTGCCGTGCGGCGAGGTGCCGTCGCGCAGATACGCGGCGAGCTCGGCGACCGAGTAGCGTTCGAGCTGGCGCGAGTCGAGCGGCGGCGCGTACCAGTCGAGGCCGGGGATGCGGCCGCCGGCGAGATAGCCTTCCGCCGGCAGCGAGCCGTTCGGACCGCGCGTGCTGTGGCACATGCCGCAATGGCCGAGCGCGTCGACGAGATAGCGCCCGCGCGCGTCCGGCGCGCTCGGCGCCGTCGCCGGCGCGGCGCCCGGCGGACGCTCGTAGAGCATGCGCCAGCCGACCAGCGCGAGCCGCGAGCTCGCCGGGAACGCGAGCCGGTTCTCCGGCGGCTTCTGCGGGTTCGGCGGCAGGCTGCGCAGATACGCGTACAGCGCGTCGAGGTCCGCGTCGGCGAGGCCGGCGAAGTGCTGGTACGGGAACGCCGGATACAGCACGCCGTCGCGGCTGACGCCGTTGCGCATCGCGTGCGCGAACTCGTCGGCCGACCAGTCGCCGATGCCGGCCCGCGCATCCGGCGTCAGGTTCGTGCTGTAGAGCGTGCCGACGCCGAGCGCGAACGCGCGCCCGCCGGCGAACGGCACGCCGCCGCGCGTCGTGTGGCAGGCGACGCAGTTGCCGAGATGCGCGAGGTACTCGCCGCGCGCGAGCGTCGCCGCGTCGCTCGCGACGGTGCGGTGCGAATCGCGCGGCACGCGGTACGGCGCGAAGCCGCCCTGGCGCAGGAACAAGACGCCGCCGACCGCGACGGCCGCGAGCACGAGCGGCAGCAGGACCGCCGCGGCGACGCTCCAGCCGCGCCGGCTCATGGCGCGGCCTCCGCGTGCGGCAGCGCTCCGCACGCCTTCGGCGGCGTGAACGCACCGGCCGGCGCCGGGCGCGCGCCGTCCGGGTTCGATTGCTGCGACAGCCAGCTCGCGACCGCGCGCACGTCCTCCGGCGCGATGCGCGTGGCGACGTCGTGCATGCAGTCCGGCGCGAGGCTGCGGCGGATGCCGTCGCGCCAGTTGCCGAACTGCGCGACGACGTAGTCGGCCGGCAGGCCGATCAGCGCCGGAACGCCGGGCTCGAGGCCGGTCAGCGCCGTGCCGTGGCAAGCGCTGCAGGCCGGCACGTCGCGCGCCGGGTCGCCGTCGCGGACGAGCTTCTCGGCGACCGCGCGGCGCTCCGGCGTCAGCTGCTCGGCGCCGGTGTCGGCCGCGCGCGCGCGCGGCGGCAGCGCCGCGTAATAGTCGGCGATCTCGTGCAGGTACGCGTCGTCGGCGAACTGCACGAGCCAGGTCATCTGCGTGTTCTGGCGGCGCCCGTCGCGATAGCCCTGCAGCTGCTCGAACAGGTAGCCGGCCGGCTTGCCGGCGAGGTGCGGATAGTATTCGGCGCCGGCGACGCCTTCGCCGTGCTCGCCGTGGCACGCCGCGCACGCGGCGAGCCGCTCGCCGAGCGCGTCCGCGCCGGCCGCGGCGCGCGATGCGAGCAGCGCGACGAGCAGCACGATGCGCAGTCCGTGCGTCGGCATCGGCGCGCTACTGGCCGAGCCCGTGCGGGCGGATCCAGCCCATCGAGATGCCGAGGATCACGACGAGGATCAGGCCGACCGAGAGGCCGATGCGCCAGGTCAGCGCGCGCGCGGTGCGGCCGGTGGTGCCCTGGTCGACCATCATGTAGAAGAGCCCGGCGCCCAAGTTGTAGAGGATCGCCGCGAGCGCGGCGAGGATGAAGAGCTTACCAGCCGTCATGGCGTCTCGCCTGTTTCGAGTCGCGTGAACGATAGACCCGCGGCGGCGCCGCGAACCGATCAGATGGCGTCGAAACGACCCGATCAGCACGCGCGAATTGTCGCAGTCACGCCGCCGTCAGCCGCCCGAGCGCGGCGACCGCGTGCTCGACGCGCGCATCCCACGGATGGCCGTAGTTCAGGCGCAGATTGCGCGCGAACTGCGCGCGCGACGAGAAGATCGGCCCCGGCGCGACGCTGATCGACTGCGCGAGCGCGCGCCGGTGCACGTCGATCGCATCGACGCCGGGCGGCAGCTCGAGCCAGAGGAAATAACCGCCCTCCGGCCGCGTCGTGCGCGTCGACGGCGGAAAGTGGCGCGCGATCGCCGCGAGCATCGCGTCCTGCTGCGCCGCGAGCGTCCGCCGCAGCTTGCGCAGGTGGCGATCGTAGCCGCCCTGCTCGAGATACGCGGCGAGCGCGGCCTCGGCCGGCGTCGACGCGGTCAGCGTCGTCGACAGCTTCAGGCGCGTGACCGCCTGCAGGTAGCGGCCCGGCGCGACCCAGCCGATGCGATAGCCCGGCGCGAGGCACTTCGAGAACGACGCGCAGTGCAGCACGAGACCGTGCCGGTCGTAGGCCTTCGCCGGCGCCGGCCGCTGCGCGCCGAAGTAGAGCTCGCCGTAGACGTCGTCCTCGATCAGCGGCGTGTCGTGGCGCGCGAGCAGCTCGACGAGATCGCGCTTCTTCGCCGCCGGCATCAGGCTGCCGAGCGGATTCTGGAAGTTCGTCATCAGCCAGCACGCGCGCGGGCGCTGGCGCTCGAGCACCTCGGCGAGCGCGCCGAGCTCGATGCCTTCGCGCGGATGCGTCGCGACCTCGATCGCGCGCAGGCCGCGCTGCTCCAGCGCCTGCAACGCCGCGTAGAACGTCGGCGACTCGACGACGACCGCGTCGCCCGGCCGCGTGACCGCGGCGAGCGACAGATGCAGCGCCTCCATCGCGCCGTTCGTGACGACGAGATCGTCGGCGTCGACGTGGAGCCCGTCGGCGAGATAGCGCAGCGCGATCTGCCGGCGCAGCGCCGCGTTGCCCTGCTGCAGATGATCGACGCTCGCGCGCGGGTCGAGCCTGCGCACGGCCGCCGCCATCGCCTTCGCCAGACGCGGCAGCGGGAACAGCAGCGGGCTCGGGAACGCCGAGCCGAGCGGCACGACGTCGCGCCGCATCGTCGCCTTCAGGATCGCGAACACGCGTTCGCCGACGTCGACCGCGATCGAATCGGTGTCCGGCTCCGACGTGCCCTCGAGCTCGGCCGGCGGCGGCGCCGCGGCGACGTAGTAGCCCGAGCGCGCCCGCGCGCGGATCAATCCGCGCGCTTCGAGCCGGTAGTAGGCCTGGAACACCGTCGACGGGTTCACGCGGCGGCTCGCCGCGGTCTGCCGCACCGACGGCAGCCGGTCGCCCGAACGCAGCGTGCCCGCGCGGATCGACGCCTCGATCTCGTCGGCGAGCGCTTCGTAGCGTTTCGGAGGACGGGCGGGCGTGCTCACGCGCGCAGCCTCACGCAAGCGGACCGCGCGGATCAAGCGCGGCGACGACCGACGCGGCGTGGGTGCGGCCGTGCCCGTGCCGTTCCCGACGCGTCACCGCGCCGACGCCGCCGCCGGCCTACAGCCCGCCGGCCGCCTGCGCGACCGCGCGGAACAATGCGCGCCCCTTGTTCATCGTCTCCTCCCATTCCTTGGCCGGATCGGAATCGAACACGACGCCGCCGCCGGCTTGAACGTAGAGCCGGCCGTCCTGGATCACCGCGGTGCGGATCGCGATCGCGGTGTCGGCGTCGCCGGACCAGCCGATGTAGCCGATCGCGCCGGCGTAGATGTTGCGCTTGTGCGGCTCGAGCTGCTGCAGGATCTCGATCGCGCGGATCTTCGGCGCGCCGCTGACCGTGCCGGCCGGGAACGTCGCCTTCAGCACGTCGACGTACGAGAGCCCGTCGCGCAGCTCGCCTTCGACCTGGCTGACGATGTGCATGACGTGCGAGTAGCGCTCGACGACGAAGCTCTCGGTCAAGGCGACCGTGCCGGTCTTGCTGACGCGGCCGACGTCGTTGCGGCCGAGATCGATCAGCATCAGGTGCTCGGCGCGCTCCTTCGCGTCGGCGAGCAGCTCCGCCTCGAGCGCGAGGTCCTCCTCGCGCGTCTTGCCGCGCGGGCGCGTGCCGGCGATCGGCCGCACGACGACCTTGCCGCGCTGGAGGCGCACGAGGATCTCCGGCGACGAGCCGACGATGCGCGTGCGGCCGAGGTCGAGGAAGTACATGTACGGCGACGGGTTCAATGCGCGCAGCGCGCGGTAGACGTCGACCGCGCGCGCGCGGAACGGCACCGACAGCCGCTGCGACGGCACGACCTGGAAGATGTCACCGGCGCGGATGTACTCCTTGGCCTTCTCGACGATCGCCTCGTATTCCTCGCGCGTGAAGCTCGACTCGAAGTCGGCCTCCTCGAGCGCCTTCGGGTCCGGCGTGTCCGGATACGCGGAGCCGGAATGGCGCAGCCGGAACGCGAGCTCGTCGAGGCGCCGCCGCGCGCGCGCGTACGCGTGCGGCTCGGCCGGGTCCGCGTGCACGATCAGGTACAGCCGGCCCTTGAGGTTGTCGAACACGGCGACTTCGTCGGACAGCATCAGCAACGCGTCCGGCGTGCCGAGCTCGTCGCGCCGGTCCGGGCACGCGAGGCGCGGCTCGATCCAGCCGACCGTCTCGAAGCCGAAGTAGCCGACCAGGCCGCCGCTGAACGCCGGCAGGCCGTCGAGCGTCGGCACGCGGAACGTCGCGCGGATGCGCTCGATCTCCGCGAGCGGATCGTCGAGCTCGCGCGTCTCGACGCTCTCGCCGAGCTCCTCGACCGTCAGCGTGCGCCCGCGCAGCACGTACGTGCGCCGGCACGGCAGGCCGATGATCGAATAGCGACCCCAGTTCTCGCCGCCCTCGACCGACTCGAACAGGTACGCGTACGGCGCGTCGGCGAGCTTCAGGTAGACCGACAACGGCGTGTCGAGGTCGGACAACACCTCGCGCGCGACCGGAATGCGGTTGTAGCCCTGCGCGGCGAGCGCGGCGAATTCGGCGGCGGAGATCATCGAGACGTGGTCGGACGGCGGCGCGCGAAGATAGCAAGCGCGGCGGCGCGGTGCCATTGCGCGGCCCGGGCGCGAGACCGCGAACGATCCACGGTGACGGACCGCGCAGCGACGCCGCGCCGCACCCGATCGCGGCGCGGTCCGCGGCATCGCGATCACGTTCGGAGCGGCATCGGCGCGCCGAGCGCAACGCGTCCGCTGGACTCGTCGGCGGCGCCGCCGTAGCCTTGGGACGCGGCGCGGCGGCTGCGTCACGTCCGTCGGGGCTTTCGCACGCGGCGCGGCGCGCTCGCGATGCACCCGCACCGTCGATCTCGTCGATCGCAAGGGGAATCGTCATGCGCCTTCCGCTGCTCGGCCTGCTGCTCGCAGGCGCCGTGCTGTCCGGCCCGCTCGAAGCGGAGCCGATCCTTTGCGACGTGCCCGGCAACGTTGCGCTGACCGCGCTCGATCACGGCGGGCCGCTCGTTTCGGTCGCGCCGACGCCGCCGACCAGCACGCGGCCGTTGACGTTCAGCGCGGGCACGGTGTCGTTCGAGCCGAGCTCGGCGAGCGCCGTCGAGCACGACGGGACGATCGACATCACGCTGAGCGGGCGTTGGCTCATGTGGACGACGCCGCCGCAGCCGACCTGCAGTCTCGCCTCGCTCGGACCGCTCGCCGCGGGCACCTACACCGTCGATCTCTACGTCGTCGACGTCGAGAGGCCGGACACGGGCGCGGTTCGCGTCGCGACCGGGTCGCTCGTCGTGCAAGGCGGCGCCCCGCCGGCACCCGCGCCGACGCCGACGCCGACGCTCGTGCCGACGTTGCAGGCGGTCCTCGCCGCGCTGATGCTCGCAGCCGCGTGGTTCGCGCTGACCCGCGCGCGTCGCGCCGCGTAGGCCGGCACGACCGCGCGGAAACGACCGGCTGCGCGCCCGCGCCGCCGGCGCGCCGCGGGCTTCACTCGCTCGCACCCTCGGCGAGCCTGCGTCGCGGCATTCCGGCCAGCGTCACCGCGAACTCGACACCGGCGCCGTCGTCGAGATTGCGCGCCGACGCGCGGCCGCGATGCAGCTCGGCGACGAGCCGCACGACGTACAGGCCGAGCCCGAGATGCGGCGCCTCGCCGCTGCGCGCGCCGGCGCCGCGTACGCTGACGAGCGACTCGAACAGGCGGTCCTGCATCGCGGCCGGCAGCGGCGGGCCCGAGTTCGCGACGCGGATCGTCGCGACGTCGTCGCGACGCTCGAGCGCGAGCGCGATCCAGCCGTCCGCAGGTGTGAACGAGCACGCGTTGTCGAACAGCTTGTCGAGCGCCTGCGCGACCAGGTCCGGCGCGCCGTGGAACGGCACCGGCGCGGGCGGCAGCGCGACGCGCAGCGCACGGCCGCCGGCGAGCGCGCGATAGCTGTCGGCGCAGCCGGCGACGAGCGCGGCGAGATCGAAGTCCTCGGCCTCGGCCGAGGCGATCGCGCGCTCGACGCGGTTCGCCTCGCTCATCGCGCGCACGATCGCGCCGAGCCGGTCGGCGCCGTCGCGCGCACGCGACAGGTACGAGCGCGCGTCGGCCGGCAGCTGCTGGTGATCGAGATTGTCGAGCGAGGACTTCACGATCGCGAGCGGCGTGTTCAGCTCGTGCGAGAGCTTCGAGGCGAGCGTGCGCAGGTAATCGGTGTACGCGGCGACTTCGTCGATCAGGCGACCGAAGCTGCGCGCGAGGTCGCCGAGCTCGTCCGGCGCGTCGGCGAGCGGCAGCGGGCCGTCCAGCCGTCCGGACGTCCGCACCGCACGCTCGGCCGCGTTGCGCAGCCGGCGGATGCGGAACGACAACGAGGCGCCGAACACGAGCAGGATCACGCCGGCGACGCCGAGCGCGGCGAGCGTCGCCGCGGCGAGGCCGATCAGCGCGCGGTTCGCGAGCAGCGGCAGCGCGCGGCTCGCCTGCTCGAGCACGAGCGCGCCGCTCGGCGCCGTGTTGCCGCCGAGCGGCACGGCCGCGGTCAGCACGACCGCGCCGGTCTGTTCGGCCGGACGCCAGCTCGTCGCGGCGACGCCGGACAGCGCCTGCCAGACCTCGGCCGCGTCGATGCGCGGTGCGTCGCCGGCGAGCTCCGGCGAACCGCCGAGCGCCGGCGTGATCAGGCCGCGGTAGATCAGCCGCGCGAGCCAGCCGGACTGCTCGGAGCGCTGCGCGTCCGGCGCGGCGAGGCCGCCGGCGCCGGCGACGAGCCAGCCGTCCGCGGCGACCAGGCGCGCGCGCGCGTGCGCGGGCACGAGCGGTCGCAGCACGCGCGCGGCACCGGCGTCGTAGGCGATCACGCGGCGCGGTTCCGGCTCGTCCGCGCCCGGCGCCGCCGCGTCGTAGACGCCGAGCGCGATGCGGTCGAAGTCGACGCCGCGCGGCAGCTTCAGCTCGATCCGGTAGCCGGAGCCGTCTTCCTGCCACGCGCCGGCGAGCCGCTCCGGCAGCGCCGCGTCGCCGGCCGACGCCGGTGCCGCGAACGCGCCGGGCGCCGCGCTCGCGAGCCGATAGCTGCGCGTCGACGCGGCGCGCGCGAGCACGAGCGTCACGTGGTCGCTGACCGGCGCGCGCGGATCCGACGCGTCGACGCGCGTGCGCGTCGCATCGCGCACCTCGGCGAGCAGGTAGCGGTCACCGTCGCGCTCGGCGAGCAGCGCGCGCAGCTTCGGCGGATCGGCAGGCGGGCCGAGCGATTGCGCGAACGGCCGCAGCGCGCTCCAGTCGTCGGCGTAGCCGTCGACGACGATCGGCTCGACCGCACGGTGCAGGTACAGCGTCGGTCCGGCCGGCGGCAGCTCGACGCCGCTCGCGGCGAGCGCCTTGGCGAGCATGCCGGCCGAGGCGAGCAACGCCTGCTCCTGGCCCTGGCGCAGCAATGCCTCGGCCTGCTCGACGAACTGCCAGCCGGCCCACGGCAGCGCGAGCGTCGACAGCGCGACGAGCAGCAGCTTGAAACGCAGCGACATCGAGGCGGACGCCGGAATCCGGAAGATCGGAAGCGACAGACTACGTCGTTTCGGCGCGCCGCACGCCGCGGCGCCACGCGCCGGACGCCGCGGCTGCGCTAAGGCGCCGCGGCGCGCGGCCGCGTCACGCCTTCCAGCGGTAGCCGGCGCCGTGCACGGTGTCGATCGCGTCGAAGCCCGAGTCGATCGCGAGGAACTTCTTGCGGATGCGCTTGATGTGCGAGGTGATCGTCGCGTCGTCGACGACGACCTGCGCGTCGCGCATCAGCTGGTCGCGGCTCTTCACGTGACCGGGAAAGCGCACGAGCGTGTGCACCATCCAGAACTCGGTCACGGTCAGCGGCACGTCGGCCTCGTTCCAGGTCACGCGCATGCGCTCGGTCTCGAGCTTCAGCGCGCCCTGCGCGATGACGTTGTCGGCGGCGGCCGGCTTGCGCAGCGCCTCCATGCGCCGGAACAGCGCATTGATGCGCGCGGCGATCTGATGCAGCGAGACGTCCTTCGCGAGGTAGTCGTCGGCGCCGAGGCGCAGCCCGGAGATCACGTCGAAATCGGTGTCGCGCGCGGTCAGGAAGATGATCGGCAGCGTCGGCGACTGCGCGCGCAGGCTGCGGCACAGGTCGAAGCCGCCCTCCGGCTCGTCGCCGAGGCCGACGTCGATGACGACGAGCTCCGGCAGCCGCTGCTCGAACGCGGCCTCGGCCTCGCCGCGCGAGGCGTAGCCGCGCACGTCGTAGCCGAAGCGCGTCAGCGCCTCGACGTAGTTCGCGCGGATCAGCGGTTCGTCCTCGACGATCGCGATGTGACGGCCCATGGCTCGACCTCCGACGGTGGCCGGCAGCTTACGCAGCGCCCGCCGGCGCGCGCAACGGCGCGGACGCGCTTGCCATGAAATCGCCATGAAGCGTCGTCGCAGCGCCGCACGCGACGCTCGCCGCGGCCCGCGCGCGGCGCTGCAATGGCGGTGCGAGAACGGCCGAGGAATGCGTCATGCAGAGCGAACGTCCCGAATCGAACGCGGAGCTGTACCGGCGCGACTGGTTCCGCGTCGGCTTCGCGCTGGCCGCGCTCGCGCTCGGCTTCGTCGCCGCGGCGCACGGCTGACGTCCGCTCACGACGACGCAGACGAACCGCGTTCGCGCGACGACCCCTTGCGGCACCCGCGCCGGACCTGCCCACCCGACACCCCTCCCGGGTCCGGCGCGGCTTCTTCGCCGCGCGGCTCAGCCGTTCGCGCGCGCGAGCTCGGCCTGCATGCGCGCGACGATCGCGCGGTAGTCCTTTTCGCCGAAGATCGCGGAGCCGGCCACGAACGTGTCGGCGCCGGCGCGCGCGATCTCGGCGATGTTGTCGGCCTTGACGCCGCCGTCGATCTCGAGCCGGATCGCGCGGCCGCTCGCGTCGATGCGCTCGCGCACCTCGCGCAGCTTGCCAAGCGCGGACGGGATGAAGCTCTGCCCGCCGAAGCCCGGGTTCACCGACATCAGCAGCACGAGGTCGAGCTTGTCGAGCACGTAGTCGAGATGGCCGAGCGGCGTGGCCGGATTGAACACGAGGCCGGCGGTGCAGCCGCAATCCTTGATCAGCTGGATAGTGCGGTCGACGTGCTCGGTCGCCTCCGGGTGGAAGCTGATGTTCGTCGCGCCGGCCTCGGCGAAGTCCGGCACGATGCGGTCGACCGGCTTGACCATCAGATGCACGTCGATCGGCGCGGTCACGCCGTGCTTGCGCAGCGCCGCGCAGATCAGCGGACCGATCGTCAGGTTCGGCACGTAATGGTTGTCCATCACGTCGAAATGCACCCATTGCGCACCGGCCGCGAGCACCGCGTCGACCTCGGCGCCGAGCCGGGCGAAGTCCGCGGACAGGATCGAAGGAGCGATAACGGGCGTCTGCTTGGCCATCACGGGGTCCTGTCGGGTATGGAGAGAGTCGCGGCGCGCGGCGCACGGGGCGCGGCCATGGCCGCGCGCGCGACGCGGAGGCGACGGCGTCCGCGGCGGCGATCGCCGCGGTCCGCCGCGATCGGCATCGCGTCGCCGAGCGTGACGAGAGGCAAGCCGGAGCTCATCGGGCGATCATCGGCGCCGGCGCGGGTCAGCGCAATCCGCGCTCGGCCTTGATGCGCTCGTAGGCCGCGTTGATCTCGCGCGCGCGCTCCTCGGCGCGGCGCTTCAGCTCGTCGGGCACGTCGCCGAGCTTGTCCGGATGGTGCTGGCTCATCAGGCGGCGGTACGCCTGCTTGATCTCGCGGTCGGCGGCGCTGCGCGACAGACCGAGCACCGCGTACGGATCGACCGCGGACGGCCGCTGCGGCGGCGGCCGCGGACCGGGTCCGGCGCCGGCGCCCGGTGGCGGATGCGAGGCGTAGCCCTTCATCGCCGACAGCGCGGCGAGCTCGTGCTCGCCGACGCCGAGCGCGGCGCAGAGCCGACGCACGAGCGCGAGCTTCGCGCCGGCGAGCGGGCCTTCGGCGTAGACGAGGTCGAGCAGCAGATCGAGCACGATGAACGCGAGATCGCGCCGGCCGCCGCACCAGGCGCGCAGCTCGCCGATCGCGGCGCCGGCATCGAAGCCAACCTGCTTGCCCACCGTGAAGCGCGCGATCGCCGCGCGGCGCTGCTCGGTGTCGAGCCGAAGCCGCGCCATCAGCGCCTCGGCCGCGGCGATCTCCGGCTCGGAGACGCGGCCGTCGGACTTCGACAGCGCGCCGGCGAACGCGAACAGCGGCTCGACGAAGCCGCGCCCCATCGACGGCGGGCGCAGCCGCGTCACCGCCGCGTCGTAGAAATGGCCGAGCATCGCGCCGATCAGCAGGCCGATCGGGTTGTGGAACACGACCAAACCGACGATCGCGCCGACGAGCTTGCCGACGATGCTCACGGCCGGCGCCCCGCGGCCGGGAGCGGACGGCGCGGCGCACGGTGGCGCGGGACGCTGGGCGGGACGGGCATCGGCAATTCGGGCAGGCGAAACCGGGGCGATTCTAGCAAGCACGACGTGAAGCGCCGTGCGGAGCGCTCCGGCCGCCTCCCGCGCGGACGCGGATCGGCCGCTACAATCGCGGCTCGCTCCGTCCGGAACTCCGCCGTGCCGACCCTGCTGACCCAGTCCGACCTCCGCGGCCTCGAGCTGCTCCACCGCGGCAAGGTCCGCGACGTCTACGCGCTCGGCGCCGCCGAGCTGCTGATCGTCGCCAGCGATCGTCTGTCCGCGTTCGACGTCGTGCTGCCGGACCCGATTCCCGGCAAGGGCGAGATGCTGACGCAGCTGTCGAACGTCTGGTTCGCGCGCACCGCGCACCTCGTGCCGAACCATCTGACCGGCAAGGACGTCGCCGCCGCGCTGCCGGCCGGCGCGGACCCCGCGCTCTACGCGAAGCGCAGCATCGTCGCGAAGCGCCTGCATGCGCTGCCGGTCGAGGCGATCGCGCGCGGCTACCTGATCGGCTCCGGCTGGAAGGATTATCAGGCGAGCGGACGCGTGTCCGGCATCGCGCTGCCGGCCGGGCTGCGCCAGGCCGACCAGTTGCCCGAGCCGATCTTCACGCCGTCCACGAAGGCCGCGGCCGGCACGCACGACGAGAACATCGGCTTCGACGACGTCGTCGCGACGATCGGCGCGGACCTCGCCGAGCAGGTGCGCGCGGCGACGCTCGCGATATACCGCTATGCGGCCGACTACGCCGCCGCGCGCGGCATCCTGATCGCCGACACGAAGCTCGAATTCGGCACCGACGCCGACGGCCGCCTCTACGTCATGGACGAGATGCTGACGCCGGACTCGTCGCGCTTCTGGCCGGCCGAGATGTACCGGCCCGGCACGAGCCCGCCGAGCTACGACAAGCAGTTCGTGCGCGACTATCTCGAGACGCTCGACTGGAACAAGCAGGCGCCCGGTCCGCGCCTGCCACGCGAGGTGATCGAAGGCACCGCGGCGAAATACGCCGAGGCGCTGAAGCGGCTCGCCGACCTCGAGCTCGACTGACGCGTTTCGAAAATCCGCGCGGTTTCCGCCGCTCGCGACTCGCCGGGGCACGACCCGTGCCGATCCGTTGCCGTGATTGCCGCCGGCGCCTGTGGCCTGATCGCATCGAGCGCGATTGCGGGTGCCCCGGACTCCGCTGCCGGAGATGACCGCGCGGCGCGTATTCCGCACGGCGACATCGTTGCCGAACGGCAGCGTCCTCGTGGCCGGCGGCCAACCCGGAGCCGGAGCGTCGCCGCTTGCGTTCGCTTCCGGCGTGCAGCGCCGGCGGCACTGTCCCGATGCCGCTGCGTTCGCGTGCATGTCGGCCGAACCCATCGTCACCTGCGCCGCGGCCGCCGGACCGCGCAACGCGTCGAGCGAACGGCGATCGCAGGCCGCGTGGTGCGCCTTTCCTTATCCGCTGCGCCGATTTAGATTCGCACGATCGCTTCCGGGGACAGCGTCATGCGCAGCGTCGAGGACTGGTTCGCCAGCTACAGCGCCGACCACCGCCATCCGACCAATGTCGTGATTCACTGGATCTGCGTGCCGGCGATCCTGTGGGCCGCG
>DASWOS010000505.1:0-5734 GCA_036398645.1 Dokdonella sp.
CGCAGAGCCGGCAGTTGCAGTTCCATTGCGGAAAGCCGCCGCCGGCGGCGGAGCCGAGTACGTGCACACGCATGCGGAGGGGTCGGACGGAGGGGACGGGGAAGCGCGGCGCGCTCGCGCGCGCCGATGCCGCGAGCGCGCCGGCACGTCGCCGGCGCGTCGCAGCGGCACGGCTCAGCGCGTCGAAATGTACATCGTGATTTCGAAGCCGAAGCGCGTGTCGACGGCCTGCGGGGTTTCCCATTTCATGATGCGACTCCTGGTTCGAGCGGCTCGCGGCCATGGACCACCGAGAGCCCGTCAGCGGCCGGCGGATCGCCGGTTCCATGCGGCTTCGAGTCTGCGCGCGGGTCCGCTGCGGCGCATCGCCGCGGCCCTGATTCCGGCCTCACGATTTTCTTTAGGTTCCGCCGCCTCGCGCGCGACCGCGCAGTCCCGCGCCGGCGATGCGGTAGGATCGAAGCGATGTCGATCGAGACGCAGACCGCCGTCGAGACCGCCGCCGCCGGCGCCGATTCCGGCTGGCTCGAGGTCGGCCACGGCCACCGGATCTGGTACGAACGCAGCGGCGCGTGCGACGGGCGGCCGGCGGTTCTGCTGCACGGCGGCCCCGGCTCCGCGAGCACGCCGCGCCAGCGCGAGATCTTCGATGCGGCGCGCTGGAACGTCGTGCAGTTCGACCAGCGCGGCTGCGGGCGCAGCGCGCCGCTCGGCGAGACCGCGCACAACCACACCGACGCGTCGATCGACGACATCGAGACGCTGCGCCGTCACCTCGGCATCGAACGCTGGTTCGTCTGCGGCGGCTCATGGGGTGCCGCGCTCGCGCTCGCGTACGCCGCGCGCCACCGCGCACGCGTCGACGGCGTGCTGCTGCGCGGCACGTTCCTGACCGGCCGCGCGGACCTCGACTGGTTCTTCCACGGCGTCGGCGCGTTCGCGCCGCAGGCGAACGCGGACTTCCTCGCCGCGATCCCGCGCAGCTGGCGGCGCAGCGTCGTGAGCTGGCTCGACCGCTGCTTCGCCGGCGGCGACGCCGAGCGCCAGCGGCGCGTCGCCGCCGCGTGGCAGACCTACGAGATCCGTCTCGAGAACGCGCAGGCCGCCGTGATCGCGGCCGATTCGCTCGGCGAGGACGCCGCGCGGCGCCTCGTCGCGAAGTACCGCGTACAGGCGCACTATCTCGCGCGGCGCTGCTTCCTCGGCGAGTCCGCGGTGCTGCGCGCGGCGAGCGCGCTCGGCGGCGTGCCGGTCGCGCTCGTGCACGGCAGCAACGACCGCATCTGCGTGCCGCGCAACGCTTGGCGCGTGCAGCGCGCCTGCGCCGGCAGCCGGCTCGCCTGGGCCGCGGCGGCCGGGCACGACCCGTTCCATCCGGCGGCGTTCCGCCTGCTGCGCGCCGCGACCGATGCGTTCGCCGCCGAGCGCGGCTTCGCCGCGTGGCCCGCGTCGGCGCCGCCGCGATGAGCCTGCGCACGCAGATCAACCTGCTCGTGGCGAGCCTCGTCGCGCTGTTCACCGTCATCGTGCTCGTGTTCCAGCTCGTCGACACGCGGCGCAGCGTGCGCGAGGAGACCGAGGCCGCGAACGTCGTCGCGACGCACCTGCTGACCTACTTCGTCGACACCTACGCGCAGAGCAGCCGGCCGATCGTGCTGTACTCGCTCGAACGGCTCGGCCGCGTGCGCTCGACCGACATCACGCTGCGCGACGCGCAGGGCCACGAGATCTACCGCTCGCCGCCGTCGCCGTACAAGGCCGGCCGCAACGCGCCGGCCTGGTACGCCGCGCTCGTCGCGCCGCAGCCGATGCACAGCGAGCTCGCCTTCGCCGACAGCGTGCTGCACATCGAGTCGAACGCGTCGCGCGCGGTGCTCGACGGCTGGGACGACACCGTCACGCTGCTCGAGCTCGGCCTGCTGGTCATGGTGCTCGGCAACCTGCTCGTGTTCTGGCTCGTCCGGCGCACGACGCGGCCGCTGCAGACGATCGTGCGCGGGCTCGAGCAGATGCAGCGCGGCGCGTACCACACGCGGTTGCCGGAGTTCCGCGGCGCCGAGGCCGGCGCGATCGCGCGCGCGTTCAACCGCACCGCGCAGGCGATCGAGGACAACCTCGACGCGCGGCGCGAGGCGATGGAGGCGAAGCTGCGCCTCGAGCAGAGCCGCGCGCTCGCCGAGGCGGTGCAGAGCCGCGTCGAGGAGGAGCGGCGCCAGATCGCGCAGGAGCTGCACGACGAGACCGGGCAGAGCATCACCGCGATCCGCAGCATGGCGCTCGCGCTGACGCGCCGCGTCGACGGCTGCGACGCCGCCGCGCGCGAGGCCGCGCAACTGATCGCCGACACCGCCGCGCGCATGTACGCGGCGATGCACGAGCTGATCCCGCGCCTGCGTCCGCCGAGCCTCGACACGCTCGATCTCGCCGCCGCGGTCGAGGAGCTCGTCGCCGGGTGGCGCCGGCGCGAGCCGCAGGTCGAGATGGCGCTCGCGATCGGCACGCTGCCGGAGCGCCTCGGCGAGAGCTACGCGCTCGCCGCGTATCGCATCGTGCAGGAGGCGACGACGAACGCGCTGCGCCACGCGCAGGCGCGGCGCGTCGAGATCGAGATCGGCATCGACGGCGGCGAGCTCCGCGCGACGGTCTGCGACGACGGCCGCGGGCTCGCGCCGGACTGGCAGCGCCCCGGCCACTACGGCGTGCGCGGCATGCGCGAGCGCGCGCGCGCGCTCGGCGGCGACGTCGACATCGAGAACCTCGCCAGCGGCGGCGTGCGCGTCGCCGCACGGCTGCCGCTGGAGTGACCATGAGCCCGAAGATCCGCGTCATGCTCGTCGACGACCACGCCGTCGTGCGCGTCGGCTTCCGCATGCTGCTCGGCGCGAGCGCGGACATCGAGGTCGCCGCCGAGGCCGACAGCGGCGAGCTCGCCTACCAGCGCTACGCCGAGGTCCGCCCCGACGTCGTCATCATGGACCTGTCGATGCCGGGCATGGGCGGCATCGAGACCGTGCGCCGCCTGCTCGCGAAGGACAAGTCCGCGCGCGTGCTCGTGCTGTCGGCGCACGAGGACACCGCGCATCCGAAGCGCGTGCTGAAGGCCGGTGCGCTCGGCTACCTGTCCAAGCGCAGCGCGCCGGAGGAGCTGATCGAGGCCGTGCGCGCGATCGCGGCCGGGCGCCTGTACCTCGATGCCGAGATCGCGCGCAAGCTCGCGATGCAGGACCTCGGCGGCGGCGGTCCGGTCGAGGCGCTGTCCGAACGCGAGTTCGCGGTGTTCATCCAGCTCGCGCGCGGACAGTCGGTCGCGCGCATCGCCGAGACGCTGAACCTGTCGCCGAACACGGTCGGCACGCACCTCTACAACATCAAGCAGAAGCTCGGCGCCGGCAATCAGGCCGAGCTGACGCTGATCGCGGTGCGGAACGGCCTGATCGAGGCCTGAGCCGCCGGCCGCGCGCGCCGACCGCCGGCCGCCGCGTACCGCGCCCACCGTGGCCGCGCTGCACGACGATGCCCGCGCGAGCCCGGGCGCGGCGCGACCGGCGCGCCGGCGGACGCCGGGCACGTCGCGTCTCGCGCCGCCCGCGCCGCGCACGTCCCGCGGGCGGCCGGCGCAGGATTCGAGACGCGCGCGGCGTATGCTGAAGCGATGCGAGAGGACTTGCGATGACACGCCGCGGCGGCAGCGCCGACCTACCCCTGCACGGCGGGCGCGTGCCGCGCTGGCTCGGCGAGCGCATGACGCGTCTCGGCGCGGTCATGTGCCAGGCGATCGTGCACAGCTACGGCCGCGACGAGCTGCTGCGCCGGCTCGCGCATCCGTTCTGGTTCCAGTCGTTCGGCGCCGTCATGGGCATGGACTGGCATTCCTCGGGCATCACGACCAGCGTGATCGGCGCGTTGAAGCGCGGGCTCGCGCCACTGTCCGGCGAGCTCGGCCTGCACGTCTGCGGCGGCCGCGGGCGCCATTCGCGCGCGACGCCGGCCGAGCTGCTCGCGGTCGGCGAGCGCACCGGCGTCGACGGCGCCGCGCTCGCGCGCGCGAGCCGGCTGGTCGCCAAGGTCGACAGCGCGGCGGTGCAGGACGGCTTCGATCTGTACCTGCACGGCTTCATCGTCGCCGACGACGGGCGCTGGGTGGTCGTGCAGCAGGGCATGAACGGCGAGCGCCGGCAGGCGCGGCGCTACCACTGGCTTTCGGAAGGATTGGAGAGCTTCGTCGACGCGCCGCACGCCGCCATCGACGGGCCCGAGCAGGGCCGCATCGTCAATCTGGCCGATCGCCGCGCCGCCGCGTCGCGCGGCGCGCAGATCGCGCTGCTGCGCGATCTCGGGCCGGAACGCATCGCGCGCGAGTGGCGCCGGCTCGACCCCGCGCCGCGCCGCGCCGCGTCCGGCACCGGCGATCTGTTCGAAACGGCGGCGCAGGCATCGGCGTCACCCAAGCCCGCTCCGCACGCGCCCGAGCCGTGGCAGCCGGGCCGCAGGCCGCACCTCGTGCTGCCGGACCATCACGACGTGCGCGGCGAGGACGTCGTCGTACGCCGCCTGCACGCCAGCCTCGCCGCGGCGGCCGAGCGCGGGCCTGCGGATTTCGCCGAGCTGCTGCAGGTGCCCGGCGTCGGCGCGCGCACCGTGCGTGCGCTCGCGATGGTCGCCGAGGTGCTGCACGGCACGCCGTGCCGCTTCACCGACCCGGCGCGCTTCTCGATTGCGCACGGCGGCAAGGACCGGCATCCGTATCCGGTCGCGACGCGCGTGCTCGACGAAACCATCGCCGTGCTCAAGACCGCGGTCGGCCAGGCCAAGCTCGGCCGCGAGGAGAAGCTCGAAGCGATCCGGAGACTCGATGCGCAGGCGCGCGCGCTCGAGCCGCACGCGCGCGGACCATCCGTCGAAGTACTGATCGCGCAGGAGCTGCGCGAATCACACCGCTACGGCGGGCGCAGCGTGTTCGGCTGGGAGCCGGCGCCGAGCGACGATGCGGCGCCGCCGGTATCCGCGTCGCGCGTGCGGAACGCATGAAATCGATGCGTCGAACTCGGGCTCGACGCCTGTGCGTCGACATCGACGCCGCAGACGCCAAAAATGGGGTCAGAGTCGCCTTTCTAACTGACGCTCGGTGTCGCCGACCGGTTCGCCAGAAAGGCGACTCTGACCCCATTTTTGCTGACCCCGATACATGATCGTGCGTCGCCAGACGGTCAGGAACGCCTCTACCTCGCGTGCACCCATGTCGCGCGGATGCCGCTTGCCATTGGCCAAGATGAACCGGCGCACCCACCCGGCGTAGGCCTGTTCCGTGCGCAACGACAATCCCAGCCGACGTACCCGCGCGCGCAATTCATCCAGCAACCGCGGCCGCTGCACACCCGCCGGCTCGCTTGCCGTCGCAGAGTCCGAGTGAGAGGATCGCTCCATGTCGCCACCATGCCTGGAAAGATCGCGATATTAGGCAGCGGGATTAGGTCGCTCGATCGGAAGAAGAGGATGATTTGCGTAGGAATTTTGCGCCACCAAGGCCCCCGCGAGCCGGAGCAGGCGGCGGGATTACATCGCACATCGCAACCGAATCGTAGTTACGCGCCAAAGGAGACTTCATGGCTTACTGGAGAATGCAGCTGCACCCGTCGGACAGTGCCCAGTCCGTGTCTCACGCCATGAAATCACTCGGACTCGGCTACATGGGCCTTGATTTCGCTGACCCACCCGGTGATCTGACGGATGTTGA
>DASWOS010000506.1:0-17440 GCA_036398645.1 Dokdonella sp.
GTGCTGGATCGCGTTCTCGACCAGCGGCTGCAGGATCAGGCTCGGCACCGCGCAGTCGAGCGTGTCGGGCGCGACGTAGAACTGCGTCGTCAGCCGGTCCTTGAAGCGCGTGCGCTGGATGCCGAGGTAGAGATCGAGCAGCTCGAGCTCGCGCGCGAGCGGAATCTCCTGGCCTTCGTAATCCTCGAGCAGCGCGCGCAGGAGCTCGCTCAGGCGCAGCAGCATGTCCTCGGCCGCGGCCGGATCCTCGTCGAGCAGCGTCACGATCGCGTGCAGCGTGTTGAACAGGAAATGCGGCTGCAGCTGCGTCTTCAGCGCCTGCAGGCGCGACTGCGCGAGCTCCGCGGCGAGCCGGCTCGCTTCGACCTCCTGGCGCGTCTTCTCGTCGTGGAAATGCACCGCGCGCTGGATCGCGACCAGTGCCCAATACGTCAGGAAACCGAGCGCCGCGTGCTTCGTGAAGAAGATCTCGAACTGCTCGCCGAGCGAACCGGGCTCGAATTGATGCGAGATCGTCGCGCTGATCGCGAGCGCGGTGAACGTGACCGCGACGCAGCCGGCCAGGTGCGCGCGCAGCGCCCTCCAGCCGAGCTCCGCGCCGATCGGATGGCGCTCGGCGAGGCGGAACACGAGCGGCGTCAGCGCGGCCCAGGTGTACCACTCGATCATCGACCAGCGCAGATAGTCGCCGAAGTCCCAAACGTGCCCGCCGACCGCATCGTGCACGTAGGACTGCGCCGCGAACAGCAGCACGACGCCGGTCCAGAGGCCGACGTAGCGGGACACGCCGATGCGCGCTTCGCCGAGGCGGATCTTCATCGCGATGCCGGTGCGGACGGAACCGACATCGTAGCGCGGCGCCGCGCGCCCGCGGGCTCCGGCCGCGCGCGGCTGCGATTCGTCGCGCCGCCACGACGATTCGTCCCGGAACGGTGTCGCGCGACCGGATTTGCACGTCCGATACGCACGCCGGCCGCGCCGCGTCGTAATCGCCGACGCGCGGCCGATCCGTCCCTCGACCGCGGAGCCGCCGATGCGCCTCGTCCTCGCCGCTACGTTCGCCCTCGTCGCCGCGCGCACCGCCGCCGCGGCCGGCGTGCACTACCTCGACCTCGTCAACACCGCGCACGACGACGTCGTCTCGTTCGCGGTCGCCGCGGCCGGCGAGGCGGAGTTCCGCGACGCACGGCTCGGCGACGCGCCGCTCCGCGGCGGCGGCGACTCGACCACGATCCGCATCGACGGCCCCGGCTGCCGGCGCGACTTCCGCACGGTGTTCGCCAGCGGCCGCGTGCTCGTGCAGAAGGACTTCGACGTCTGCCGCTACCGCAGCGATCACCTCGGACGCTATCTGCGCGCGCCGTCCGCGTCGCCGGGCGCGCTCAGCGCGCGCTGAGCGATGCCGCCGCGATACGGCCAATCCAGCGCGAGATTCGATTGCGCGTCGGGCGCAGGTGACGGTCTCGCCTGCGCGAATGCGAGCAAGTCGGCCAGGCGCGCGCCGTCGCGCCGCCATTCGAAGAACAGCGACTCACCGACCAGCGCATAGCGCCATCGACGTCCGCCGCGTTGCTCCGCCGGCAACGCATCGATGCGCGCGCACCAGGCCGCCGCGGCACGGAGCTTGCACTGCACGTCCGGATGGGGAACCTGCTGGTCGGCCTTGGTCTCGACGAGATAGATCGCGTCCGCGGTGCGCGCGAGAAAGTCCGGAAAGTAAGATGCCGTCAGGCCGTCGTTCCGGACGTATCGCAGCCGCACGAAATCGTGACGGTTCTCACTGAGCTTGCAGAATGCCTCGATACCGGCATCGGCATCGGCCCATTCAATGAATGCGCGCTCGAGGCCACCGCCGCGCGCCGGATAGGGCAGCCGCTCGTAGATGCACTTACGTACGCGGAGCGAGGCGCTCTCGCGCACCATGAGCTCGGCCACTTCCGAGAGGCGTCGGTAACGGACTTCGATCTCGCCGCCTCGCTCGCGCGCTTCGTTGCGCACGAGCGCGAGCGCGAACACGTTGACCACGTGCTCCACGACCGGGCGGAGCAGCAGGAGCCGCCAGCCTTCCTCCACGAGCGGGTCGAATGGCTCGCCGAACAGCCGCTCGCGCACGTAGCCGTCGAGCGCCGCGGCGAGCGCCGCGGTACCGAACTGCCAGTAGGGCATCGCACCGTCCCCGGGTGCGCCACGGCGTCTCGGCAACGGCTGCGACAGGGCGCGTGCGATGCGGCGCGTCAGTCGCGACAGCCATTCGTTGTAGCCGCCGGCATTCATCACCGCGCCGTCGATGCGGTAGTCGCCAAACAGCGTGCTGCTCTGCAGATCCTCGGAGACGAACACGTCGCCCTTTCCGACGAGTTCGGCGAGCCCGGCGCGGTTCATGGCCGAGAACGGCGCCAGCGCGCCGACGTCGATCGTCCTCCGAACGACGCTCTCGTCCGCATCGCGCAGGATGAACGGCACCGCGAAATCGTAGCGCTCGTAGCCTTCCCGCAGCTCCGAGGCGACGACGTCGCCGACGCTGCTGACGGCGGCGTCGCCGTCGGTCGTGCCGACCAATCCCTTGCGCATCAGATCGTCGTAGAACGCCTGGAACGCGGGATGTTCGACGATCGAAAGGATGTCGATCAGGCTGCGCGGCTCTTCGTGACGATCGATTCGGTCGCGGTTCTCGCGCTTGATGTCCGCGTATTCGCCGTCACGCCACATCAGGCGCAGGCCGCGGCCGATCGTCTGCTCGAGCAGGATCGGCGCCTGCGACGAGCGCAACGGGACGATCACGCAGATGTTGTTGACGTCGAAACCCTCGCGGAGCATCAGCACGCTGACGATCACACGCGGCCGTGCACGGCGATCGACGTCGAACAGGCGCTGGCGCACGCGCTGCCACTCGTTCTCTCCGAGCGCCTCCTTCCGTCCGGAGTCGATCGTCAGCACGTCTTCGTCGTCGAGGCCTTCCTCGCGCAGGAAGTCGGCGACCAGCGGCGAGACCTTCGTGTCCTCGCAGACGACGAGCATCTTCGGCCGGCGCGTAGGATCGAGCGGCGCGAAATCCGCTTCGAGCTTGCGCAGCTTCGTCAATCCTGCGCGCAACATCACGCGCTGTCCGTCGGCGAGCGTCGGATTCCCGTCCGCGTCGCGCACCGCCTTGAACGCGAGCGGCAACGCGCCGATCTCCCGACGCCGATCGAGCACGAGCGCCTTGACGAGACCGGCGCGCATCGCCGCTTCGAGGTCGAAGTCGACCACGACGTGCGGAAGGTGGATCGTGCGCCGGTTTCGGCCACTGCCGACGTGGTCGTACGGCGTCGCCGAGAAGTCGATCTGCACGAAGCGCCTGCCCTTGCCCCGCGCGATGCGAAGAAGGCTCTTTTGCCATTCGACGTCGGTCGTCCCGCCGTCTTTCTTCAGTTCGTGGATGTGGTGCGCCTCGTCGTTGAAGACGACGAGATCCGGCAGCTCAGCGAGACGGTCGAGCACGTTGCCGCGCGCCCAGCGCCGGTCGAGTACGTCGATCGCGTTGCCGCTCGCGCGTCCCGGCGACAGCGGCAGCACGCGATACGCGACGACCGAGGGCTCGGCGACGGTTCCGGGCACGTCCGCGCCTCGTTCGGTCTCGGCGCGTTCGCTGTCGTCGTCGACTTCGGCGAGCGAATGCCAGTTCGTGATCGCGATGAGACCGTGGCCGGTCGTCTTCAACCCGATCTCGGGCTTGGTGCAGACGTTCGTGCGGACGAATTGCTGCACCTGCTCGCACCAGGGCGACGGCACGAAGAGCTCCGCTTGGGCGACGAGATCCGACGTCGAGAAGTCGCGAACGCCGCGCTGGCGCTCTTTGCCGAGGAAAGCGTCGAGCAGGCGGTCGTAAACGATGAGGCCGGGCGCGACGATCAAGAAGCGGCGCGTGAAGCGTGCGTCGTCGCGGCCTTCCTCGAGCGCGGCGGTTCGATTCAAGAGCTGCCAGACCAACAATGCCTGCAGCACCCAGGTCTTGCCGGTGCCGGTCGCCATCTTGACGCAGTACTTCGGGTGCGCGTGCTTCGGCTCGCGGAGCTCGCCGAGCAGGCGACCGTCGAGCAGCGCCTCGGCGCCGGCCTTCCGATACAGGTCGGCGAGATCGACCGCGCCGAGAACCTCGTGCGCGAGGATCACGTTGAGGATCGCGCGGCGCTGTCCCGCGTGGAAGTTCACGCCGCGCGATGCGCACGCCTCCACGCCGAACCACCAGCGCAGCAGCGTCGCCGTCGTCGGTGTGACGCGCGCGAGGATTTCCGCGTCGCCGTCGGCGAGCCCGGCGCAGAGCCGTTCGGCTTCGCGCGTCAACGCGCGCGCCAGCGGGATCGCGTCGCGCGCGCCGTTCACGACGCTGCGGCACCGGAGCGCGGCGACATCGGACGACCCGACTCGCCGACGCTCGAACCCCGTCGAATGACGGGCCTCATCGCTCGGCGGCAGCGGCGAGACGTCGCGCGTTGCCCCGGCGTCCGTCAGGCGCGTCGTTCGTTGCGGCCGTCGCGGATGCCGACGTCGCGCACACGGCCGAATCGACGGCCTGCGTCTTCGTCACGAGAGATCCCCTGCTGCGGAAATCGATCACGTCGGCGATCCGTCGGCGGCGCGGCGCTCGTCGCGCCCGCGGCGGCCGCCGATCGCGTCCGCGACGACCTGGACGGCTTCCGCCTCGAACCCGAACACGTCGACCGCGCGCACGCAGACGCGTCGCTCGCCGGCGCGGTACGGCACGGTGAGCTCGGCGCGCGGCACCACGCGCATCGGATCGTCGTCGTTCGCGGTATTGCCGCGGTAGTCCTGCCAGACCGAGCGAAACACCTGACCGTCGTAGTCCGGATCGACCGCCCAGTACTCGATCAGCGCGAGCGGCTCGGCATTGATGACCCGGTGCAGCTTCGCGCGATTCGCGTCGTCGAGATTGATCGACTCCGGCGACAGCAGCACGTAGTTACGCAGCCGTACGTCGATCGTTTCGCGCTCGCCGGAGCGACGGCGCCGCACCGGGTGCACGGTCAGATATTGAAGGCTCGAGAAGCGCACGCCGGCGCGCAGCCGGTCGACGTCTCCTTTCTTCTTCAGCCGGTCGATCAAGTCCGGCGGAATCACGAGCACGTCGAGCCGCGCGTCGTCGAGCGCCGCGACGCTCTCGCCGATGCCGGGCTCGAAGTTCCAGCCGAGCACGACGACCTTGTCCCAGCCGCCGAGCAGGCCGTCGCGCAGCGCGACGGCGCGGCGCAGCGTCGCCGCGCCGGTCAGATTCGTCGGCGAGTCGACGAGCACGAGCGTCTTCGCGCCGCCGGCCGTGGCCGCGCCGAGGTTGCGCTGCGGATTGTCCTCCGGCGGCAGCGGCTGCGCGCCGTAGAGGCTCAACACGATCCGCGCCAGGTCGCCGACGCGGAAGCGGCGGCCGAACGTCGAGCGCGCGGTCTCGACGTGATAGTCGCCGATCGCCTGGTACAGGAACGGCCGCGAACCCTGATCGACGAGGCGCTTGCGCGCGATCATGCAGGCCGGCTTGCCGAGGTCGCAGGCGATCCAGCGGCGGCCGAGCTTCTCGGCGACCGCGGCGGTCGTGCCGGAGCCGGCGAAGAAGTCCGCGACGAGCGCCCCGGGCGCCGACGACGCGGCGACGATGCGCGCCAGCAGGTTCTCGTTCTTCTGCGTGTCGTAGCCGAGCTTCTCGCGCGAGAAGCTCATGATCTGGATCGAGTCCATGCGGTCGAGCGACGAGCAGTTCCAGGTGTCCTCGATCGGATAGCCCGCGCCTTCGGGCTTCTTGCCGTCGCGGCGCACGTAGTCGTCCGGGTACGGGATGTAGGTCTTGTTGAAGTGGAACTGCGCGGTCTTCGTGTAGTAGAGGATCGTGTCGTGGTTGCGGATCCAGTTGTTCGCGGCGGACTTGTAGCCGGAGATCCAGCCGATGCGCCAGACGATCTCGCGCTCGAAGCGGTCGCGACCGAACACGTCGTCGAGCACGAGCTTCACGTAGTGGCCGACGACCGGATCGAGGTGCACGTAGAGCGCGCCGGTGTCGGCGAGCAGCTCGCGCATCAGCACGAGGCGCGGCGTGATCATCGCGAGGTACGACGCCGTGCCGTCGCACCAGGTGTCCGAATACGCGAACTGCTCGACGACGGTCGGCCGCTGCTCGAGCTCGGTGCCGGGCAGCGCGACCTTCGTGCGGTAGTCGGCCTTCGAGTCGAACGGCGGGTCGACGTAGATCAAGTCGATCTTGCCGCGCAGGCTCGGGCCGGCGTCGTCGCCGGCGAGCAGCGCCGCCATCGCGAGCAGGTTGTCGCCGTAGATCAGCCGATTGGACCACGCCGCGGCGTCGCTCGCGCGAAGGTGCGCGAGGCGCGTCTCGGCGGCGATCCAGTCTTCGGCGGCCGCGTCGCGCGAGGGCAGCACCCACTCGCGCGTCTGCAGCCCGATGCGGTGCCGGCCTTCCAGCCGTTCGAGGATGCGCTCGGCCTGCTGCCGGCCCTCGGCGACGATCTTCGGCAGCTGCTCGAGCAGCGATTTCGCCATGCACGCATCGCCTTCGTCGATTGACGCGACTAGTTAATCACACCGAACTCGAAAGGTGAATCTTCGCGCGCGACGATCCGTACCGTGCCGCGCATGAAAGAGGAACGCGAAGCGTTCGCCGCGCGGCTCGCCGACGCGATGCGCGAGGCCGGTTACGAGCCGCGTCCGGCGGCGCTGTTCAAGCTGTTCAATTCGCACTATCACGGCCGCTCGGTCAGCTTCCAGTCCGTCTCGCGCTGGCTGAACGGGCGCTCGATCCCGGCGCAGGACAAGCTGCGCGTGCTCGCGAAGCTGCTCGGCGTCGAACCGCAGCGGTTGCGCTTCGGCGACGCGCCGCGTGGCGTCGCCGAGCCGCGCGGCGCGTGGGCGATCGGGCTGAAGCCGCTCGATCGCGAGACGATCGAGGCGTACCTCGCGCTGCCGGCGTCGCAGCGACGGCTCGTGCGCGAGCTGATCGCCGCGCTGCGTCGCTGAGTCGCCGCAAGGAACGTTCCTGAACGCGAGCCGCCGCCGGCCGCGTTCGCGTCAGCAGGCGTTGCCGTCGGCTGCCTAACGTGAAGCCCTGATCCCGGCTGCTTTTCCGCGGACGGTCGCCACGGAATGCCCTGCGCCGCGGCGCCGGGGTCCGTCCGCCGCTCCGGCGCGCCGGCGGACGTGCGGCGGAGCTTCGCCGCGTGCGCCTACATCGACGGGGAACTCCATGCGCATCATTCTGCTAGTCCTGCTCCTGCTTCTCGTGCTCGGCGCGCTGCCGACTTGGCCGTACAGCACCGGCTGGGGCTACTACCCGAGCGGCGTCGGCCTGATCGTGCTGATCGTCATCGCGGTCCTGCTGCTCAGAGGCTGAGGCCCGCGATGCGCGGCGCGTGCGCCGTATTGCCGAGCCGGCGCCCGGGTTCGCGCCGTGCCGGTGCGGTGCACGCGCCGTGCCGAGGCTGCGCGGCATGAACGAGGCGAAGCCGGCGCCGGCGATGATCCCGCTCGTGCCGCGCGTGCATCGGCCGGTGCACGCGCGGCTCGGCACGATCACGCACATGCTCGTCGTGCTGACGCTGATCGCGGTGCTCGCGACGTGCTACCTCGCGCGCGAGGTGCTCGCGCCGATCGTGCTCGCGCTGCTGCTGTCGCTGCTGCTGTCGCCGGTGGTCGGCGCGGTCGAGCGGCTGCGCCTGCCGCGCGCGCTGTGCAGCGCGCTCGTCGTGCTGTCGGTCGTCGCGATCGCGTTCGCCGGCATCGCCGCGCTCGCGCAGCCGGCGCGCGACTGGGTGGCGAAGGCGCCGTCGGCGATCCATTCGGTGCAGACGCGCCTGGCGAGCTGGCACGGCCCGATGGACGAGGCGCGCCGCGTGACCGAGTCGCTCGAGCGGCTCGCGCAGCCGGGCACGGACGGCCCGACCGCGGTCGTCGTGCGCGACCGTCCGAGCGTGCTGTCGGGCATCGTGTCGAGCACGCCGCGCGCGCTCGAAGGCATCGCGGTGGTGATCCTGCTCGTGTTCTTCTGCCTGTCCTCCGGCGACAACTTCCTGCGCCGGCTCGTCGAGATCGCACCGACGATGACCGAGAAGCGCACCGTCGTCAGCATCGCGCGCGACGTCGAGCGCGAGATCTCGCGCTACCTCGTCACGATCACGATGATCAATCTCGGCCTCGGCGCCGCGACCGCGGTCGCGGCCGCGCTGCTCGGCGTGCCGAACGCGCTGCTCTGGGGCGCGCTCGCCGCGGTGCTGAACTTCGCGCCTTACGTCGGCGCGGCGATCACCGGCATCACGCTCGGCGCGGTCGGCTTCGCGACGTTCGACTCGCTCGCGCACGCGCTCGCGGTGCCGGGCGCGTTCTTCACGCTCGCGTTCATCGAGGGCCAGCTGGTCACGCCGACCGTGATCGGACGGCGGCTCGCGCTGAACCCGGTCGTCGTGTTCGTCTGGCTGCTGATCTGGGGCTGGCTCTGGGGCATCGTCGGCGTGCTGCTCGCCGGCCCGATGCTGGCCTGCTTCCGCATCGTCTGCCAGCACACCGAGGCGCTGCGTCCGGTCTACGTGCTGATCGGCGACGTGCGGCTCGACGACGACAAGGCGCGCGGCGACTAGCGGCGCGCCGCCGCGCCGCGCCCGCCCTCGCGTTCCGGAACGGCTGCAGCGGCCGCCGGCTCAGAGCAGACGGCTGCGGCGGCGCAGGTTCAGACCGGCGACGATCTGCAGCGCGCCGTAGAACAGCGCGCCGACGCCGATCCAGATCGCCGCGGCGACCAGCGCGGCGAGCGGGAACGCGGCGAACATCAGGCCGAGCGCGATCGCGAGCACGCCGGACAGCGCGATCAGCCACTCGCCTTCGACGTGCCGGCGCACGCGGATCGCGAACACGACGCGATAGACGCCGGCGACGAGCAGCCACGCGGCGAGCAGCAGGATCAGCGCGCCGATCGCGACGAGCGGCTGCAGCACCGCGATCAGGCCGAACGCGATCGACGCGAGCGCGTAGACGACGAGCCCGCCGTGCGCGACGCGGACGTCGCGGTCGAACAGCGCGAACACGCCGATCAGGCCCTCGGCGAGCGCCATGACGCCGATCGCCCAGACGAACGCGATCGCGGTCGCGGCGGGCCGGACGATCGCGGACAGCCCGAACAGGATCGAGATCACGCCGTAGACGACCAGCACCCACCAGGCGCGGCCGACGCCGCTCAGCAGCCCTGCGCGCATGTCGGTTCTCCTCTGCTCCGGAATACGGCTGCAATACGCCGCGAGGATCGCGATGTCAACGCGGCGCGCCCGCCGCCGCCCGCCGCGCGCGCTCCGGCGCTGGCGCCGCGCGACGCGGACCGGCTACGCTCGCGGGCAGCGCCGCCGAGGCCCGCCCGGAGCCGTCCGATGGGAACGAAGGATCCGCGCGTCGATGCGTACATCGCGGACGCGGCCGCGTTCGCGCAGCCGATCCTCACGCGGCTCCGCGCGATCGTGCACGAGGCCTGCCCCGACGTCGACGAGACGATCAAGTGGCGCATGCCGTTCTTCGAGCGCCGCGGCCGGCCGTTCTGCCACATGGCCGCGTTCAAGCGGCATTGCGCGTTCGGCTTCTGGCGCGGCCGCGAGGTCGTCGGCGAGCGCCGCGACGGCGCGATGGGTCAGTTCGGCCGCATCGACTCGCTCGACGCGTTGCCGCCGAAGAGGACGCTGATCGCCGATCTCGAGCGCGCGGTCGCGCGCGCCGACGCGCTCGCCGCGGCGGCGGCCGCGCCGCGTGCCGCCGCGCGCAAGCCGGCGCCGGCGACGCCGCCGGACCTCGCCGCGGCGCTCGCGAAGCATGCCGCCGCGCGGCGTGCGTTCGAGGCGTTCAGCCCGAGCCACCGGCGCGAGTACGTCGAGTGGATCGCCGAGGCCAAGCGCGAGCAGACCCGCGCCAAGCGGATCGCCACTGCGCTCGAATGGCTCGCCGAAGGCAAGCCGCGCAACTGGAAGTACATGAACGGGTCAGGCAGCCGCGGCTAGAGTCGACGCCGATTCCGCGACGACGGAGGCCGCGATGATCCGCAAGCTGAAGTCCGGCGAGTACCGCCTCTACTCGCGCAAGACCGATCCTAAGACCGGCAAGCGCCGCAACCTCGGCACGTTCGCGACGCGCGCGGCGGCCGCGAAGCACGAGCGCGAAGTCCAGTTCTTCAAGCGGCACGGCTGACGCGCGCCGGCACGGCCGCGCGAGGAGGTTTCCGATGAGCAAGCACGTACCGGCGCGCCGCGTCCACGGCGACGCGGCGCCGAACTCGCTCGGCGAGCGCCTCGGCGCGGCGGTGCTCGAGATCGTCGGCCAAGTGCCGGACACCGGCGAGACGCGGAGCCGCGGCCCGCACGAGCGCGCGCGCGCGATCGCCGCGGCCGCGGCGCACAAGGCCGCGCTCGCCGCCGGAACGCTCGCGCTGCCGCCGGGTCCGCTCGGCTGGCTGACGATCGTGCCGGAGCTCGTCGCGATCTGGCGCATCCAGCGCCAGATGGTCGCCGACATCGCCGGCGCGTACGGCGCGAGCGCGGAGCTGACGCGCACGCACATGCTGTACTGCCTGTTTCGTCACGCGGCCGCGCAGGCGCTGCGCGACGTCGGCGTGCAGGTCGGTGCGCGCCTGCTGATCCGCGACGTTCCGGCGCGCGTGCTCGGCAACGCCGCGGCGAAGATCGGCATCGGCCTGTCGAAGCGGCTGACCGGCCGCGCTCTCGCGCGCTGGCTGCCGGTCGTCGGCGCGCTCGGCGTCGGCGCCTACGCGTACTACGACACCGGCCAGGTCGCGCGCACCGCGATCGCGCTGTTCTCCGGCGACGATGCCGCCGCGGCGGCGCCGGCGACGCTCGCGCGGCGCCTGCGCGTGCGCCGCAAGACGCGCACGGCGCCGGCGGCGGCGCGCGAGCGCTGAGCCGCGCGCCGCGGCGCTCATTCGGCGGCGGCGCGCACGCGCAGCGAGATCCGCGCGAGCACGAACGTCGCCCCGGCGCAGAGCGCGATCGCGCCGATCATCGGCATCGCGGTGCCGTCGAGGAAGCGTCCGACCACGGCCATGACCACCGCGCCGGTCATGAACTGCAGCGTGCCCATCAGCGCCGACGCGGTGCCGGCGTTCGCGCCCTGCTCCTCGAGCGCGAGCACCGCGACGTTCGGAATCACGAAGCCGAGGAACGCGTAGCCGACGAACAGCAGCGCGGCCAGCGTGGCCAGGCCGTCGGCGCCGAGCCGGAACGCCACGACCAGCGCGAGCATCGCGGCGAGATGGCCGGCGACCGCGCCGCGCACGAGCGCGCGCATGCTGAAGCGTCGCGCGAGCGCGCCGTTGAACTGCGCCGCGCCGATGAACGCGACCGCGTTGATCGAGAAGAAGAAGCTGTACTGCGTCGGCGTCAGCCCGTAATGGCCGATCAGCACGAACGACGACGTCGACAGATACGCGAAGAAGCCCGACACGCCGAACGCGCCGGTGAAGCTGAGACCGAGGAACGCCGGGTCGCCGAGCAGCTTGCGATACGCGCCTAGGGCGCCGCGTACGCTGCTGCCGACGCGCGCGTGGCGCCGGCGCGTCTCCGGCAGGAACGCCGCGAGCAGCGCGAGGCCGACCAGCGCGGCGGCGAGCACGCACCAGAAGATGCCGCGCCAGCCGGCCCCGGCGATGACGAGGCTGCCGGCCAGCGGCGCGAGGATCGGCGACACGCTGAACACGAGCATCAGCAGCGACATCATCTGCACCGCGTCCGGTCCGGTGTGCAGGTCGCGTACGACCGCGCGCGAGACGACCATGCCGGCGCACGCGCCGACGCCCTGCACGACGCGGAACGCGATCAGCGCCTCGATGCTGCCGGCGAGCGCGCAGCCGAGGCTGCCGAGCGCGAACGTCGCCAGCCCGAAGTACAGCGGCGGCTTGCGCCCGAGGATGTCCGCCGCCGGGCCGTAGACGAGCTGGCCGAGCCCCATCATCACGAAGAACGCGGTCAGGCTCGCCTGCGTCGCCGCGCTGCTCGCGTGGAGGCTCGCACCGATCGACGGCAGCGCGGGCAGGTACATGTCGATCGCGAACGGCCCGATCGCGGTCAGCAGGCCGAGCACGGCCGCGGTCTTCAGGAAGCGGAGGCGCATTGCGGATCCTTTGATGCGGCGCAGGACCGGCGCACGCGGACGCCGCCGCCGAACCCGCGACGGTCCGGCGCGGAGCTCGCCGTGTCAAGCGCGGCGGCGCAGCAAAGCGGCGACGCGACGGCGCGGGTGACGACGCGCGCGACGCCGCGGCCGGCAAATCTGCGATCATGCGCCCGCGCGCGGCGACCGCGCGCGACCGCACCGCCCCCGGCGCCGCGCCGGCCGCGTCCGACCAGGTCCTCATCGATGCCCGCTCCGCACACGCCCGCCGCGCTGACCGAAGGCGCGATCTTCAAGACGCTGCTCGTGTTCTCGCTGCCGATCCTCGCCGGCAACGTGCTGCAGTCGTTGAACGGCTCGGTCAACGCGGTCTGGGTCGGTCACTTCCTCGGCGAGGCCGCGCTGACCGCGACGTCGAACGCGAACACGATCCTGTTCTTTCTGATCGGCGCGGTGTTCGGCGTCGGCATGGCCGCGACGATCCTCGTCGGCCAGAGCGTCGGCGCGAACGACCTCGACCGCGCGAAGCGCGTGGTCGGCACGAGCGCAAGCTTCTTCGCCGTCGTCTCGGTCGCGCTCGCCGCGCTCGGCATCGCACTGACCCCGGCGCTGCTCGCCTGGATGCGCACGCCGGCCGACGCGCTGCCGCTCGCGACGAGCTACCTGCGCATCATCTTTCTCGCGGTGCCGTCGCTGTACCTCTACGCGTTCGTCATGATGTGCCTGCGCGGCGCCGGCGACTCGAAGACGCCGTTCTACTTCCTGCTGCTGTCGGTCGGCCTCGACGTCGGCCTGAATCCGCTGCTGATCTTCGGCCTCGGCCCGTTCCCGCGGCTCGGCATCGCGGGCTCGGCGACCGCGACGCTGATCGCGAACGTGATCAGCCTCGCCGCGTTGCTCGCGCACCTGTACCGGCGCCGGCATTTCCTCTGGCTGCACGCCGACGAGATGCGCTACCTGCGCGTCGATCCGGCGATCCTGCGCTCGCTCGTCGCCAAGGGCGTGCCGATGGGCCTGCAGATGATCGTGATCTCGGCGAGCATGATCGCGATGATCAGCCTCGTGAACCGCTTCGGCTCGCAGACGACGGCCGCGTTCGGCGCGGCGATGCAGCTGTGGAACTACGTGCAGATGCCCGCGTTCGCGATCGGCGCGGCGGTGTCGTCGATGGCCGCGCAGAACGTCGGCGCGCAGCGCTGGGACCGCGTGCACCGCACCGCGATGGCCGGCATCTCGATCAACTTCCTGATGAGCGGCGCGCTGATCGCGCTGATCTTCCTGTTCGAGCACGCCGCGTTCGGCCTGTTCCTCGCCGGCGACGGCGGCGCGATCACGATCGCGCAGCACATGAACCAGATCGCGATCTGGGCGCTCGTGCTGTTCGGTGTGTCGATGGTGCTGGCCGGCGTCGTGCGCTCGACCGGCGCGGTCATGCCGCCGCTCGTGATCCTGTTCATCGCGTTCTGGATCGTGCGGATTCCGTTCGCGTATGCGCTGATCGGGCGCTGGGGCGCCGACGCGATCTGGTGGAGCTACCCGCTCGGCTCGCTCGCGGCGCTGCTGATGACGGCCGCGTACTATCGCTGGGGCGGCTGGCGCTCGGCACGCATGCTGCCGGCGCAGCCGCCGGCGCCGCCCGACGCGGCGCCGCCGAGCGCGCCGGCCGCGGCGATCGAGGCGCAGGCCGCGACGTCGCCGGTGCCGGAGCCGCGCTGAGGCGCGCGCGGCGTGCAGAGCGGTCCGCGACCCGGCTGCGGCCCGAGCAGCGCCGGAGCGGCGCCGCGACCTGCACGCGCGTACGGCCGGTGCTCGGCCCGTCCGGTCGCGAGGCCGCGCGGGCCGACAAACCGGCTTCGCTCGCTCCGCGCCGCGGCCGTAACCGCGGCCGCGGCCGGCGTTCGGACCCGCTCAGGTAAAGTAGACGCATGTATCTCGAGTATTACGGGCTGCGCGAGCCGCCGTTTTCGATCACGCCGGACCCGCGCTACGTGTTCCTGTCCGAACGCCACCGCGATGCGCTGGCGCATCTGCTCTACGGCTTCGGCAGGGGCGGCAGCGGCGGCTTCGTGCAGCTGACCGGCGAGGTCGGCACCGGCAAGACGACGCTGTGCCGGCTGCTGCTCGAGCAGCTGCCGGAGAACACGCGTGTCGCGCTGATCCTGAACCCGAAGCTGTCGCCGGTCGAGCTCGTCGAGGCGGCCTGCGAGGAGCTCAAGCTCGACATCGACGGCCGCCGCGGCAGCCTGAAGGCGCTGACCGACACGTTGAACACGTTCCTGCTCGACGCGTACGCGCAGGGCCTGCGTGTCGTGATGATCGTCGACGAGGCGCAGAACCTGTCGACCGAATCGCTCGAGCAGGTGCGCCTGCTGACGAACCTCGAGACGCCGACGCAGAAGCTGCTGCAGATCATCCTGCTCGGCCAGCCGGAGCTGCGCGAGCTGCTCGACCGGCCGGAGCTGCGCCAGCTCGCGCAACGCATCACCGCGCGCTACCACCTGACGCCGCTCGACGCCGCCGAGACCGACGCCTACGTCCGCCATCGCATGGCGGTCGCCGGCTGCAAGCGGATTCCGTTCACGCGGCTCGGCCTGAAGGCGCTGTACCAGCGCTCCGGCGGCGTGCCGCGCCTGGTCAACATCATCGCCGATCGCGCGCTGATGGCCGGCTACGCGCACGAGCAGGACAGCATCGGCGAGCGCCTCGTCGATCGCGCCGCGGACGAGACGCTGCCGGGGCACGCGCGCTACTGGTTGCGCCGCTACGGCCGCTGGAGCGCGGCCGCGCTGGTCGTGCTGCTCGCCGCGGCCGCGCTGGCCGGATGGCGGCTGCAACGCGACGCGTCGCCGATCCCGTCTGCACCGGCCGCGTCCGCCGCGGCGCCGGCCACGGCGGACGCCGAGGCCGAACGGCTCGAGCAGCGGCTCGCGCAGGCGCCCGACACCGAGCTCGCCGCGTTCACGCAACTGCTCGCGCGCTGGCAGGTCGACGCCGACGCGGTGTCCGTGCGCGACGCGAGCCGCTGCCCGGCGCTCGTCGCGCCCGGCATCGCATGCCTGCACGGCCACGCGTCGCTGGAGCAGATCGCGCGTTTCGACCGTCCGCTGCTGCTGCTGCTCGGTGAAAGCGAGCGGCCGACGCACGCGCTGCTGCAGGGCGTCGGCCGCGAGCACGTGCGCCTCGATCTCGCCGGCGAGCGCCATGAACTTGCGCGCGCTTCGCTGTCGAAGGTCTGGAACGGCGACTTCATCGCGCTCTGGCGCCTGCCGGCAGACGTTCCGGCGACGCTGAAGCGCGGCGACGCCGGCGCCGGCGTGGCCTGGGTCGCCGAACGCCTGAAGACGTTCGACGGCGGCGCCGGGGCGAAGCCCGGCGCGCCGTTCGACGCGGAGCTCGAGGAGCGCGTCCGCACGCTGCAGCAGGCCTATGGCATCAAGGCCGACGGCATCATCGGACCGGAGACGCTGTTCGCGCTGTCGGCGCTCGACGATGCCGGGCCGCATCTGTCGCGCACGGTCGAATGAGCCGAGCGCGCGCGCTGCCGGCGCCGGGCCGCCGTGCCGGCACGCGGCGGCCGGGCGCTCCCGGGTACGGTAAATTCCGGACCTCATCCAGCCAGGAATCGCAATGTCGTTGATTCTCGAAGCCCTGAAGAAGTCCGAGCAGCAGCGCCGGCTCGGCCAGGCGCCGACGCTCGCGTCGCCGGTGGTCGCGGTACGGCGCCGGCGCAGCGTGTTGCCGCTGCTCGGCGTGCTGATCGCCGCGGCGGTCGGTGCCGGCTGGTGGTTCGCGCGCGAACCGGCGCCGGCGCCGGCCGTGCCGGCCGCGGGCGCGCCGGCCGCGAGCGCGCCTGCACCGGCGCGCGCGCCGGCCGGCGGCGCGGAGCAGAAGCCGCCGGTCGTCAAGCTGACCAGGGACGCGATCGCGAACCGCCGCGCCGAACGCGAGCGCCAGGTCGCGACGGAGAAAGCCGCCGCCGGCGTGCCGCCGGCCGCGCGCACCGCGGCGAACGCGAATGCGCCGACGAAGCCCGTGACGCCGCCGCCGGCGACGAACGCGCGCCCGGCCGCGGCACCGCCGGCGGCCGCGACCCCGACCGCGGCGAACGCGCCGCGCGCAGCCGCGCCGGTCGCGGCGCCGGCATCCTCCGCCACGCAGACCGCCGCGGCGCCGAGCGCGCCGCTGCCGGCCGCCGCGCCGAAGCCGGCCGCGGCGACGCCGGCCGAGCCGCCGCTGCCGTCGATCTGGGATCTGCCGTATGCGTCGCGCAAGGACATTCCGGACCTCGCGCTGACGATGCACGTCTACGCGAGCGATCCGGCCGACCGCTTCGTCGTCGTCAAGGGCGACCGCCACGTCGAGGGCGACGACCTCGGTGACGGGCTCGTGCTGAAGCAGATCCGCCCCGACGGCATCGTCCTCGAGTACAAGGGCCAGCGCTTCGTGTACCCGCGCGACGGCGGCCGCTAGCGGCCGCGCCGGGCGCTCGCGTGTTCGTGTATCTGCCGAGCCGGCGCAAGCCGCGGCCGCCGTGGGCGACGCTGCTGATCGTCGCCGCGTGCGCGGTCGTGTTCTTGTGGCAGTCGACGCTGCCGCCGGCGCAGCGCTTCGGCGTGCTGGCGCACTGGGGCACGGTGCCCTCGACGCTGCTCGACTTCAACGCGCCGTGGCTGCAGCAGCTCGCCGAGCTGCGCGCGGCGCGCCTGATCACCGCGATCTTCATCCACGCGGACTGGCTGCACCTGACCGGCAACCTGCTGTTCCTGATCGTGTTCGGCGTGCCCGCCGAGCGCGCGCTCGGCGCCGGCCGCTTTCTCGCGTTGTTCGTCATCGGCGGCGCGCTGGCGAACCTCGTCGGCGCGCTGACGCTGGCCGGCACGAGCGCGCCGATCGTCGGCTCGTCGGGCGCGGTCTCCGCGATCGTCGGCGCGTACCTCGCGCTGTTCCCGCGCGCGCGGCTCGGCCTCGTGCTGCCGCTCGGCGTGTTCCTCGAATTCGTGCGCATCCCGGCGCCGCTGCTGATCGGCTTCTGGGCGATGCTGCAGCTCCTGTTCACCTACGTCGGCCCGGCGTTCGGCGCGGTCGCCTGGTGGACGCACATCGCCGGCTTCGCGATCGGCATCGTGTACGCGCTGCTGTCGCGCGGCGCGGTCACGCGGCGGCTGCGCGGCTGACGCGCGGTTTCTTCTACAATCGGCCGATGTCGACGTCCAAGCTCTACAAGGTCACGTTCGTCTCGCAGGGCAAGAGCATCGAGCTCTACGCACGGCGCGTCGCCTCGAGCGCGCTGTGG
>DASWOS010000507.1:0-8108 GCA_036398645.1 Dokdonella sp.
CTCGGCGAGCCGGTGACCGAAGCGGTCATCACGGTGCCGGCCTACTTCAACGACAGCCAGCGCCAGGCGACCAAGGACGCCGGCCGCATCGCCGGCCTCGAGGTCAAGCGCATCATCAACGAGCCGACCGCGGCCGCGCTCGCCTACGGCCTCGACAAGAAGGGCGGCGATCGCAAGATCGCGGTGTATGACCTCGGCGGCGGTACCTTCGACATCTCGATCATCGAGATCGCCGAAGTCGACGGCGAGAAGCAGTTCGAAGTGCTGGCGACGAACGGCGACACGTTCCTCGGTGGCGAAGACTTCGACAAGCGCGTCATCGACTACCTCGTCGAGGAGTTCAAGAAGGATCAGGGCGTCGATCTCAAGAACGATCCGCTCGCGCTGCAGCGCCTGAAGGACGCCGCCGAGCGCGCGAAGATCGAGCTAAGCTCCGCGCACCAGACCGAGGTGAACCTGCCGTACATCACGGCCGACGCGTCGGGCCCGAAGCATCTGAACATCAAGCTGACGCGCGCGAAGCTCGAGGCGCTCGTCGACGATCTCGTCAAGCGCACGATCGAGCCGTGCCGCACGGCGCTGAACGACGCCGGGCTGCGCGTCGCCGACGTCAGCGAGGTGATCCTCGTCGGCGGCCAGACGCGCATGCCGAAGGTGCAGGAAGCGGTCAAGGACTTCTTCGGCAAGGAGCCGCGCAAGGACGTCAATCCGGACGAAGCGGTCGCGGTCGGCGCGGCGATCCAGGGCGGCGTGCTCGCGGGCACGGTCAAGGACGTGCTGCTGCTCGACGTGACGCCGCTGTCGCTCGGCATCGAGACGCTCGGCGGCGTGTTCACGAAGCTGATCGAGAAGAACACGACGATCCCGACCAAGGCGTCGCAGACGTTCTCGACGGCCGAGGACAACCAGAGCGCCGTGACCGTGCACGTGCTGCAGGGCGAGCGCGAGCAGGCGCGCTACAACAAGTCGCTGGCCAAGTTCGACCTGGCCGGCATCCAGCCGGCGCCGCGCGGCATGCCGCAGATCGAGGTCACGTTCGACATCGACGCGAACGGCATCCTGCACGTCGCCGCCAAGGACAAGAACACCGGCAAGGAGCAGCGCATCGAGATCAAAGCCGGTTCGGGCCTCAACGAGGACGAGATCCAGCGCATGGTCCGCGACGCCGAGGCGAACAAGGAAGAGGATCGCAAGTTCCACGAGCTCGTCGGCGCGCGCAACAAGGCCGATCAGCTCGTGCACGCGACGCGCGCGGCGATCAAGGAGCACGGCGGCAAGGTGCCGGGCGACATCGGCCGCATCGAGGAAGCGCTCGCCGATCTCGAGAAGGCGATGAAGGGCGGCGACAAGGCGCAGATCGAAGCACGCACGACGAAGCTCGAGGAGCTCTCGCAGTCGCTGCTCGCCGCGGCCGCGGCGGCGTCGGGCGGCGATGCCGGACCGGGCGCCGGTGCGGGTGCGGCCGGCGCTGGCTCGGCGCAGCGCGACGACGTCGTCGACGCCGAGTTCACCGAGGTCAAGGACGACAAGAAGTGACGATCTGAGCACGATCCGCCGCCCGCGATCCGCGGGCGGCGGCGTTTCGACCGGCGAGGGATGCATGCACAAGGGGAGGGTCGAGGCGTTCACGGACGGCGTCATCGCCGTGATCATCACGATCATGGTGCTGGAGCTGAAGGCGCCGCACGCGCCGAGCCTCGACGCGCTCGCCGAGCTCTGGCCGGTGTTCCTGAGCTACGTGCTGAGCTTCGTCTACGTCGGCATCTACTGGAACAACCATCACCACATGTTCAGCGTGATCGAGCGCGTCGACGGCCGCGTCATGTGGGCCAACCTGCATCTGCTGTTCTGGCTGTCGCTGTTGCCGTTCACGACGGCGTGGATCAGCGAGAACCATTTCGCCGCGGTGCCGACCGCGGTGTACGGCGCCGTGCTGCTGCTCGCCGCGATCGCGTGGCAGCCGCTCAAGTACGCGCTGATCGCGTGCAACGGCGGCCCGGACTGCGTGCTCGCGCAGGCGTTCGGCCGCGATCGCAAGGGCAAGCTTTCCGTGGTCGGGTACCTCGTCGGCATCGCGCTGACCGCGGTCGAGCCGCGGATCGCGTGCCTCGTCTATTACGCCGTCGCGCTGATCTGGCTGCTTCCGGACCGGCGCATCGAGAAGGTCCGTACCGCATGAGCAAGCGCTGCTACTACGAGGTGCTCGGCGTCGCCCGCACCGCGAGCGAGGACGAGATCAAGAAATCGTTCCGCCGCCTCGCGATGAAGTGCCATCCGGACCGCTGTCCGGACGATCCGACCGCGCAGGAGAAGTTCAAGGAGGCCAAGGAGGCCTACGAGATCCTCTCCGACGCGCACAAGCGCGCGCTGTACGACCAGCACGGCCACGCCGCGTTCGAGGGCGGCGCCGGCCGCGCCGGCGGCTTCCACGACGTCGGCGACATCTTCGGCGACATCTTCTCCGACATCTTCGGCATGGGCGGCGCGGGCCGCGGTCGCGCGCGGCGCGGCTCGGACCTGCGCTACCTGCTCGAGCTCGACCTCGAGGAGGCCGTGTTCGGCGTCGAGAAGAAGATCGAGGTGCCGACGCTCGTCGAATGCACGCACTGCAGCGGCAGCGGCTCCGAGGACGGCAAGGTGTCGGTCTGCGCGACCTGCCGCGGCCAGGGCCGCGTGCGCATGCAGAACGGCATCTTCTCGATCCAGCAGACCTGTCCGCACTGCGGCGGTGCCGGCAAGGTCGTCGCTACGCCGTGCCGCGAGTGCGCCGGCGAGGGCCGCGTGCGCGACGAGCGCATGCTGTCGATTAAGATTCCGGCCGGCGTCGACAGCGGCGACCGCATCCGCCTGGCCGGGCAGGGCGAGGCGGGACCGAGCGGCACCGTGCCGGGCGACCTCTACGTCGAAGTGCGCGTGCGCGAGCATCCGATCTTCCAGCGCGAGGGCGACGACCTGCATTGCGAGATCCCGGTCCGCTTCGCGCAGGCCGCGCTCGGCGCCGAGCTCAAGGTGCCGACGCTCGAAGGCGAGACGCAGATCACGATTCCGCCGGAGACGCAGACCGGCCGCCTGTTCCGCCTGCGCGGCAAGGGCGTGAAGTCCGTGCGCAGCGGCCGCACCGGCGACCTGATCTGCCGCATCGTCGTCGAGACGCCGATCCGTCTGACCGCCGAGCAGCGCGATCTGCTGCAGCGCTTCGAGGCGACGTTCGCCGACGACGCGGCCGCGCATTCGCCGCGCACGAGCTCGTGGCTCGACGGCGTGCGGCGCTTCTGGGATCGCGTCACCTCGTAGGCGCTTCGCGCTGAGCTACCATCGCGCTCCCTCGTTCCGCGGAGCGCGCCGATGCCGTCCCCGATCCCCGTCGCCGTCCACGGCGCCGCCGGCCGCATGGGTCAGGCCGTGCTGCGCGCGCTCGACGCGCGTCCGGATCTCGAGCTCGTCGCCGCGCTGGTGCGGCCCGGCGGCGCCGACGCGGTGCGCACGCGCGCGGCCGTCGCCGCGCCGTACTGCGAGCGGCTGCCCGCCGACACGCACGCGGCCGTGCTGATCGACTTCAGCATCGCCGCCGCGTTCGACGCGGCGCTCGCGCTCGCGCTCGCGCGCGGGCTCGCGTTCGTCAGCGGCACGACCGGCCTCGATGCCGGCCAGCGCGCCGCGCTCGAGCGCGCGGCCGGAGCGGTGCCGGTGCTCTGGAGCGCGAACTTCAGTCTCGGCGTCGCGCTGCTGTCGCGACTCGCCGCGCTCGCCGCGCGCGCGCTGCCGGACTGGGACTGCGAGATCGCCGAGATCCATCATGCGCGGAAGCGCGACGCGCCGTCCGGCACCGCGCTCGCGCTCGGCCGCGAAGTCGCCGCGGCGCGCGGCGTCGATTTCGACGCCGTCGCAAAACGGTCACGCGACGCGGACGACGCGCCGCGTGCGTCCGGCGAAATCGGCTTCGCATCGCTGCGCGCGGGCGACGTCGTCGGCGAGCACACGGTGCTGTTCGCGACGGCCGGCGAGCGCGTCGAGCTCGTCCACCGCGCGACCGATCGCGCGGTCTTCGCACGCGGCGCGGTCGCCGCCGCGCACTGGCTCGCCGGTCGCGAGCCGGGTCTCTACACGCTGGCCGACCTGCTCGGCGCACGGCCGTAACGGCGGCCGCCGCGCGCACGCCGCGCGGCCGTTCGCCGCTCGTCCTCGCCGCGACACCGCAACGATCGCGACGCCGAGCAGCGCGGCGAGCTCCCCGAGCGCAGCGCCTGGCCGTGCGTCGTGCGGCCACTCGGTGGCGCCGCGGACGGCCGGCGCGGGCCGGGCGCCGATCGATGCATCGGCGCGGCCGCACGCACGCGATGCCCTTCGCCGCACACCGCCGTCGAGCTCGCTCCGGCTGTCACGAACCCGTCATCGAACTCCAAGCGAACTGTAACAAGGGTCCTTCATCCTGCGCGGAATTACGAACACTTAACCTCGAGTCGACGACGCGATCGGCGGCTCCTGGGCCCTTGGGAACAGCCTCTTTCCACTGCCTTGGAACCCGAAGACATGAACACGCGCATTCCCTCCGCCGGCAACGGATTCAAGAAAACCGCGATCGCGGCCGCGTTCGTCGCCGTGCTCGGCGTCGCCGGCGCGTCGACCGCGCAGGCCGCAGACGACGGCACGCTGACCTGGAACGGCGTCACGCTGTACGGCACGTTCGACGTCGGCATCGCGTATCAGAATCACGGCGCGCCGCTCAGCGACGACTTCTACGTCGGCCTCGACTATTTCGTCTCGAAGAACGGCCGCAAGTCGATCACCTCGGTCGCGCCGAGTGGTCTCAGCCAGTCGAAGATCGGCGTCAAGGGCGTCGAAGCGCTGACCGACGATCTCTCGTTCGTGTTCAACGCGGAAATGGGCTTCAACCCGACCTCCGGCAAGCTGTCCGACGCGCTGCAGTCGCTCGTCGACAACAACGGCAAGCCGCTCGACCACCAGAGCACGAACGGCGACGGCAGCCGCGCCGGCCAGGTGTTCAACGGCCCGGCGTTCCTCGGCTTGAACTCGAAGACGTTCGGCACGCTGACCGCCGGCCGTCACAACTCGGTGCTCGCCGACGACATCAGCAAGTACGATCCGATGCTCGGCTCGTACGCGTTCTCGCCGATCGGCTATTCCGGCGCGACCGCCGGCATGGGCAACACCGAGAACGTGCGCCTCGACAATTCGGTGAAGTACAACTATGCGCACGACTGGCTGCGCGTCGGCGCGCTGTACCAGTTCGGCCACACCGGCGACGCCGGTAACGGCGGCAGCGCCGCGCAGTTCGACATCGGCGCCGATTACGCCGGTTTCTCGGGCGATCTGCTGTACGGCTACAAGAACGGCGCGGTCGGCGCCGGCGCGCTGAGCGCGGCGCAGCTCGCAACGCCGGGCGTTCCGCACGACTCGCTCTCGGCGACGATCTCCGACACGACGGCCTACGCCGGCATGCTGAGCTACACGACCGGCCCGCTGCGCCTCTCCGGCGGTTACGAGCACATCGAGTTCGAGAATCCCGAGCATCCGCTGCAGCCGGGCTTCACTGGTCTCGGCGGCTACGATTTCAGCTTCGTCAACAATTCGGCCTACAACATCCACAAGATCCTCGAGGTCTCTTGGATCGGCGCGAAGTACTCGCTGACGAAGGAGCTCTCGCTGAGCGCCGCGTACTACCACTACGACCAGAACGACTACCACTTCACGGTCGCTTCCGGCGTGACGACGCGCGCGCCGTGCTCGAACGCGAGCGCCGGTTCGTGCAGCGGCACGATGAACGCGTACTCGCTGATGGTCGACTACCGCTTCACGAAGCGCTTCGACGTCTACGCCGGCGCGATGTACTCGGAAGTCGAGGACGGCCTCGCGAACGGCTACCTGCATCCGAACAATCTGAACACGATGGTCGGCATGCGCTTCTCGTTCTGAACGTCGCACTTCGGGCGGCCGCGGCGTCACCGCGGTCGTCTTTTTCGACCGCGCGGGGCGACCCGTGCGGTCTTTTCGTTTCACGAGGAAGCGACCGCGGCGCATGCGCGTGGAGCCGCGTACCCGCGCACGTCGGCGGCGTCGCGGGTGTTCGCATCGGCGAGCTGCACGTCGACCCCGTGGCGAGCCGTCGCGGCGCCGACGGCGCGGACGCGCTCAGCGACCGAAATACTCCTCGAGGTCGTCGACCAGCCGCGGACCCGTCGGCCGCCACCCGAGCCGTTGCTGCGTGAGCGCGCTCGATGCCGAGAGATCACGCCGCACCAACTTGCCGAAGAAGCCGAAGTGCGCCTCCGCTTCCTCCGCAGCAATGGAGACGACCGGTACCTTCAGGCCACGACCGATCGCGTCGGCGATCTCGCGGAGCGCGACGCCCTCTTCGCCGACCGCGTGATACCTGGCGCCGGCTTGATGCTTTTCCAAAGCGAGCCGGTACACGCGCGCCACGTCGCGGACGTACGCTGCCGACCAGCGGTTCAGCCCGTCGCCGACGTAAGCCGAAACGCACTTCCGGCGCGCAATCGCGATCAGCTGCGTGACGAGGCCGTGCTTCGCCGCGTCGTGGACCTGCGGAAGCCGGATCACGTTCACGTGGACGCGCTGCGCGCGCAGCGACATCGCCGTCCGTTCCGATACGCGCGGCGTCGGCGAATCCGGCGCCGGATCGACCTGCTCCGTCAGCGGGTGGCTCGTCGCGTCCAGCGGCATGCCGGTGCTGATCAACAGCGGGCGGTCGGTCCCCGCGAGCGCGGCGCCGAACGTCTCGATGGCGTGCTGGTCGATCCGCGCGCTCTGCTCGAATTTCGAGAAGTCGTGCTCGAACGCGCAGTGGATCACCGCGTCCGCGGCGGCGGCTCCGCGACGAAGGCTTTCCGCGTCTTCGAGGGCGCCGCGATGCACATCGGCGCCGGCGGCGAGCAGCGATCGCGCGCCGACGTCCGATCGCGTCAGCCCGAGCACGTGATGACCCGCCTCGAGTAGCTCGGGAACGAGCGCCGATCCGACGAGGCCGGTCGCACCAGTCAGGAATACGCGCATCGAACGACCTCCGTTTCTCGAGACGTGAGCCCGGCCGTGCGCGGTTCGCCCGTGATCGATGCGAGAGCCGCTGCGTATGCCTAGCCGGCGCGGGAACTATGGTTACTTTCGGTGAGCTGCATGATGGACGCATACCTGGTATGACGGAAGAAGGCACGTTCGCGTCAGGAAGTGAGGGAGACGTAACCATGAACAAAACCCGCCGGAACGACACCGTCGAATCCATCGCTCTGCTTTGCGACAGCGAGGAAGCCAGAGTCGTCAGAGACTTCATGGCGAAGGTCGGAGACAAGTGGAGCATCATGCTCGTCGTGCTGCTGGGCCGACGTCCGAGCCATCGCGCGCGATTCTCCGAGCTGCAACGGCTCGTCACGGGCATCTCGCAACGCATGCTCAGTACGACGCTGCGCAGCCTCGAGAGAGACGGTTTCGTGATACGCGAGGTGTTCGCGGAAGTGCCGCCGAGGGTCGAATACGAGCTGACCGCTCGCGGACTGAGCCTGCTCGAGCCGCTGCATCATCTCGTGCAGTGGATCGCCGACAACTGGCCGTCCATCAAGGAGTCGAGAGAGGCATTCGACCGACGGCCGCGCTAGCGTCGGATCTCCGACCGGCCGCGCGGCGGAACGTGCCCGCGTCTTCGCGAAGCCCGCCACTTCGTGCCGTCGCAGCACGCCGCGGCCGCATCGCGGGGATGCGCGGTTCTACGTCGGTTTCGTCACCGGGCTAGGTGCGGCGACCCGGGGCGTGGCCGTAATCGGACGCCTCGTCGGGCTCCGCGAAGCCGTGGCGGCCGTGCTCGGCTCGCGTTCTCGCGCCGGCCGGCTGCGCTCGATGCGCACGCGGCTCGGCTCGACCGCGTCGCCGCCGCGGCGAGCGCGGCATGCGCGTTCGCCGCGATCGAGCGGTGCGGTCGAGCACGCGGTGGGTCGATGCGGCGCTCGCGGCGATCCTGCGCACCGTCCGTGCGCGCACGATCGCCGCGCTGCGGCGGCCGGTCGGCGCGCGGCCCGGTCCGGCGCCGCGCGCGCGCCGATGCCTACGCGCCGTCGAAGCCGTCGGCGAAGATGCGGTCG
>DASWOS010000508.1:0-5136 GCA_036398645.1 Dokdonella sp.
GGCATCACGAAGGGCGACGTCGCCGCGTACTACCGCACGGTCGCGCCGTGGCTGTTGCGCGAGGTCGCCGGCCGGCCGGTCGCGGTCGTGCGCTGTCCCGACGGCGCGGCGAAGACCTGTTTCTTTCAGAAGCACCTCGGCGTCGGCTGGGGCGAGCACATCCGCGGCGTGCCGATTCGCGAGAAGGACGGCATCGACCGCTATCTCTGCATCGACGACGAAGCCGGTCTGCTCGAGCTCGTGCAGATGAACGTGCTCGAGCTGCATCCGTGGGGCGCGAAGGCCACCGATCCCGAGCACGCGGACCGCGTCGTATTCGACCTCGACCCGCATCCGAGCGTCGGCTGGCCGCGCGTCGCCGCGGCCGCGCGCGAGCTGCGCACGCGGCTCGAGTCGATCGGGCTGCGATCGTTCCTGCGCACGTCCGGCGGCAAGGGTCTGCACGTCGTCGTGCCGCTGAAGCCGGCCGCGCCGTGGGAGGCGGTCAAGCGCTTCGCGCAGGCGGTCGCGCAGGCGATGGCGACGCTGCATCCGGACGAGTTCGTCGCGGTCGCCGGCGAGAAGAACCGCACCGACCGCATCTTCGTCGACTGGCTGCGCAACGGCCGCGGCGCGACCTCGGTCGCGTCGTACTCGCTGCGCGCACGCGCCGGCGCCGGCGTCGCGCTGCCGATCGAGTGGAGCGAGCTCGCGCGCGTGCGCAGCGGCGACGCGTTCACGCTGCGCACCGCGCCGGCGAAGATCCGGCGCCGCCGCGCCGATCCGTGGGCCGGCATCGACGAAGTCGAGCAGCCGCTGCCGGATCTCGGCTGAGCCGCGGCCGGCGCATGCAGCCGACGGCGGTGCCGGGCGTCGCGGACGACGCAGCCGCGCGGCTCGCCGCGCTGCGCGGCGAAACGGACGCCGCGGCCGCGCTCGCGCTGTTCGACGCGCTGCCGGCCGTGCGGCTCGACGAGATGCTCGGCGCCTGGCGCGGCGAAGGGCTGCCGAGCGGCCATCCGCTCGACGGCGTGCTCGAGAACCTCGGCTGGCACGGCAAGCGCTTCGACGCGATCGATGCCGCGCACCCGCTGATCTTCGCGGCGCGCGCCGGCACGCGCTACGCGGTCGACCCCGCGCGGCTGCCGGTCGGCTTCGCGCTGCGGCACGCGCGCTGGCTGCGCACGCGCGCCGCGGCGCGGCTGTTCGCCGCGGCCGGCCGGGCACTGCGCACGCGACGGCCCGCGGCGCGGCTGCGCATGACCGAGTTTCGCGGCGTCGTCACCGCGACGATGATCTACGACGCGAAGCCGATCGCCGACGCGTTCCGCCGCATCGACGCCGATACGCGTCTCGGCGTCATGGATCTGCGCGGCGCGGCGCCGTATCTGTTCGTGCTGCGCCGCGAGTCGTCGTGAATCGGTGGCCTGCGCCGGCGCGCGCCGCGGCGGCTGCGTCGTGGCGGCTGCTCGCGCGGCGTCGGCGCGTCGCAGCGGGCGGGTCGCAGCGTCGTTCGGCCGTGTCCGCGGATGCGCGGTCGTGATGACTGCGCGGATCGCGGCTGAAGCCGGCTCCTACACGCGGCTCTGCAGGACGAGGCTTCAGCCGCCTAGGTCGCGCCGGGTCGCGCGTCGCGTCCGCCGGCGAGCCGCACCAGGCCGTGCATCTCCGGCAGCGGCGAAGCGAGCGTGCGCGGGCGGCCGACATCGGCGAGCACGGCTTCGGCGGCGAGCCAGCCGGAACGCACCGCGCTTTCCATCGACATCGGCACTCCGGTCGCGGCCCAGTCGCCGGCGATCCACAGGCCGCGCAGCGGCGTCGTCGCGTGGACGCGCAGCGACTCGATGCCCGGCAGTGCGGCGTGCACGGCGAGCGGAATCCGGTGCACGCGCACGTGGCGCGGCGTCGCGCGCGCCGCAGCCGGCAGGTACTCGGCGAGCTCGCGCCGCGTCGCCGCGACGATCTCGTCGTCGGACATCGACGCGGCGCGGCGCGCGTCGATCAGATTGCTCGCGATCAGCGAGCCGCGGCGCTCCCAACCGGCTCGGAGGTTCGCGAGGTCGTAGAAATCGTAGTTCAACGTGTGCGGCGACCAGGTCTTCGTCCAGCAGCGGCGTTCGCCGAGGCGCTCGTCGAACCAGAGGTACGTGCTGACGTAGGGCACCGGCACGAGCGCCGCGAGCCGCGCGAACTCCGCGCGCGCGGCCCAGGCGTCCGGCAGCAGCGCGAGCAGCGCGGCCGGCGGCGTGGCGACGACGCAGCGGCGCGCGCGCAGCTCGGCGCCGTCGACGAGGCGCACGCCGTCGACTCCGCCGGGGCCGACGCTCAGCCGCTCCACGCACGTGCGCAGCAGCACGCGTCCGCCGGCCGCTTCGAGACGGCGCCGCGCCGGCAGCGCGAACAGGTCGCCGAGTCCGACGCCGGCGAAGCCGACCTCGAAGCCGGAGACGCCGATCAGGTAGCGGAACACGTCGATCAGCGCGGCGGCCGAGCAGCGCTCGAGCGGCACGTTCAGCACCGTCATCGCGGCCGAGCGCCAGAACCAGTCGACGAAGCCTGCGGCGACGCCGCACTCGGCGAGGAACGCTTCGCCGGTGGTCGCGTCGAGCCGCCGCCGCGCGTTCTCGTCGAGACGCATCGCGTGCCACAGCACGCGCCGGTTCGACAGCACGTCGGCGACGCTCGTCTGCGGTGCAGCGAGCAGGCTCGGCAGCAGATGCAGCGGTGCCGGCAGCGGCGCGATGCGGATCGTCGCCGGCCGCGGCGGCGCGATCAGCGTCAGGAAGCGGCGGCCGTCCCAGACGACGTTCGCGCGCGTACCGAGCAGGTCGAGCAGGCGCAGCATGTTGCGGTATTCGGAGAGCAGCACGTGCGGACCGAGGTCGACGCGGTCGCCGATCGCCGCGTCGGTGCGGCTGCGCGCGCGGCCGCCGAGCTCGTCGTCGGCCTCGAGCACCTGCACGCGCAGGCCTTCGTCGGCGAGCGCGATCGCACAGGCGAGACCGGCGAGGCCGCCGCCGACGACGAGCACGTCCGCATCGGCACCGTCGTCGGTCGAGCGCAGCGCGTGGGGCGCGGCGCCTTGCACGGGCGGCGGCTGCGGCGGTGCTCCGCCGTCGCTAGGACGCGATCCGTGCATCGGCGAAGCCTTCGGCCTGCAGGCGCCACATCGAGCCGAACAGGCCGCGTCGCGCGCGCAGCGCGTGCGGGTCGCCGTCCTCGACGATGCGGCCGTCGGCGAGCACGACGACGCGATCGAACGACGAGATCGTCGCGAGCCGGTGCGCGACCGCGAGCACCGTGCGTCCGCGCATCAGCTGCGCGAGCGCGTGCTGGATCTCGCGCTCGGAATGCGTGTCGAGCGCTGCCGTCGCCTCGTCGAGCAGCAGCACCGGCGCGTTCTTCAGAAACGCGCGGGCGAGGCTCAGGCGCTGGCGCTGACCGCCGGACAGGCGCACGCCGCGCTCGCCGACCAGCGTGTCGTAGCCGTGCGGCAGCGCGCGGATGAACCCGTCGCAGAACGCCGCGCGCGCGGCCGCGACGACCTCGTCGTCGCTCGCGTCCGCGCGGCCGTAGCGCAGATTCTCCATGACCGTGCGATGGAACAGCGCGACGTCCTGCGGCACGACGGCGAGGCAGTCGCGAAGCACGTCCTGCGTGAGCTCCGCGATCGGGCGGCCGTCGAGCAGGATGCGGCCGCCCTGCACGTCGTCGAGGCGCTGGATCAGCGCGAGCAGGGTCGACTTGCCGGCGCCGGACGGGCCGACGATGCCGACGCGCTGGCCGGCCGGAACGACCAGGCTGAAATCGTCGAACACGCGCTGGCCGTTCGCGTAGCGGTAGCTCACGTGCTCGAGCGCGAGCACGCCGCGGACCGCGGCCGGCGCACGCGGCGTGGCGGGGTCGCGCACCGCGTGCACCCGGCCGATCGCGCGCAGTGTCGCGGCGATCGCGCCGAACTGCTGCGAGGTGCCGACCAGCGCGAACGCGAGCTCGCGCGCGCCGTGCAGGATGCGGAACGTCAGCGCGCTGACGACGACGACGTCGCCGGCGGTCAGCGCTCCGCGTCGCCAGTCGGACACGGACCAGAGCAGCATCGAGCCGGCCATGATCCAGAGCAACGCGTCGTGCAGCATTCGCGTTCGCTCGAGATGGTGCCAGCTGCGGCGCTGCGCGGCTGCCTCGTCGCCGAACGTGCACGCGAGGCGCGCGTGCTCGCGCGCGCGCGCCGAGAACGCCTTCAGCGTCCAGACGTTCGCGACGACGTCGACGAGCTCGCCGTTCGCGCGCGCGCCCTGCTCGGCGTAGGCCTGATGCAGCGCGCGGCCGCGCGCGCCGAAGCAGACGACCAGCAGCGCGACGACCGCGACGAAGCCGATCAGCGCGAGCGCCATCGGCTGCTCGATCGTCAGCAGCACGACGACGGCGCCGACGAAGTCGACGCACGGCGGTGCGATGGTCCAGGCCAGCGCGCCGAAGATCGCGCCGCAGCCGCCCGCCGTCGCGGTGATGCGGTTGCCGAGCGAGCCGGAGAAGTGCTCGGAGAAGAACTGCATCGAGTGGCCGCTCAGATGGTCGAGCAGGTCGAGCCGCACGTCGACGCCGGTGTCGACGATCGTGTTGCAGCCGAGCCAGCCGGCGGCGCGCCAGAGCGCGTTCTCGAGCGCGATCAGGCCGACGAACAGCACGAGCGGCGACCATACGTCGGCGGCGGCGCGGTCCGCTCCGGCCATCGCGTCGACGATCAGCTTCATGCCGTATTGCGCGCCGACCGAGCAGGCCGCCGCGGCGACGACGAGCGCGAACAGCCCGCCGAAGCCGAGCGGGCGCCGGCGCACGTAGCGCAGCAGGAACGCGGCCGCGCCGGTCGGCAGCGCCGCGGCGGCGCTCACCGGACGCGCTCCCCGCCGATCGGCATGCGGAGCGCGTGCGCATCCGCGTCGAAGTCCCGGCCCTCGAAGCGCAGGCGCTGCGCGTGCAGCTCGCGCGCGAGCGGCGCGTGCACCGGCCGCGCGCCGTCCAGATCGGCGAAGCCGAGCAGGCCGGTCTCGCAGTGGCGGTCGTCGGTCCAGCCCGGATAGTCGAGCACCGGGTACAGGCAGATGCCGCCGATCGGCGCGCCGGCGTCGAGCGCGCGCGCGACCTCGTCGGCGACGT
>DASWOS010000509.1:0-2401 GCA_036398645.1 Dokdonella sp.
TGGATGCCGGCGCCGCCGCCGGAATCCGAGCCGGCGATCGTCAGCGCGAGGGCCGGGTGCCGCGGCGCGGACGAACTGTCGTGTTTCTGCAACACGCGAGGGCTCGGGCGGGTCATCGGCTTAGAATCGGACTCAGCGCACGGTTTTGCAATGCTGCCAAGGATTTATCGCCCGGCGACGACGCCGACCCGCTTGACTTCTGTTGCGTTTTCGCCAAACTCGCGCAGAGTACATTAGGCCTTGGATGCCGCAGCAAGGGGCAATGCAGCGGACGACCGTCAATGCAGCGAGATGGGTGGGAGCGCTGGGCACAGGGCTGGCGCTCCCATTTTCTTTGTGGGCGCACGCCGAGACGTTCGACGGCGCCGCCGGCCGCACGCCGTCCGAAGGCGGCGCCGCGGCCGTGCAGGAATCGACGCTCGCGCGCTGGCACGACTACGCGCTCGCGAGCATCACGCCGCAGTTCTCCTGGGCACTGCCGCTGACCGCGTTCGAGCCGCGCGTGCTCGACAACTACGCGACCGCGGTCGTCGCGCGCGCGCCGCTGTTCAATGCGCAGCAGGCTGCCGCGGCACGCATCGAGGTCTCGGTCGCGACCGGCAACGTCGCCGACACGCCGAGCGTCGCGCCGAGCCAGGTCGCGCATCTCGTCGGCGCGCCGCAGCCGGGTCTGCAGCGCACGATCGTCGCGCCGTCGCTCGCGCGCGGGTGGGGCGATTCCGGCAGCATCCGCGTGACCGGCGTGCTCGCCTACCAGCGCTTCGCGAGCTGGGGTCTCGGCACGGCGCCGACCGACGGCTTCACCGCGCTGCCGCCGTGGCTGCACGACAGCTCCTACGGCGTCGGCGCGCGCGTCGATTTCAGCAACCGGCTGACGGACAACCTGCGCTGGACGTTCGGCTACCAGTCGCGCGTCGGCATGGGCGTGTTCGCGAACTACCGCGGCGTGTTCGCCGATTCCGGCGACTTCGACATTCCGGCCAGCGCGACCGCCGGCCTCGGCTACGCGTTGACGCCGAACCTCGACGTCGATCTCGGCGTCCAGCGCGTGATGTACGGCGCGATCACGCCGTTCACGAGCCCGAGTCTGCCGACGCGCTTCCTCGCGCTGCTCGGCGACGGCGCGAGCCCGGTGTTCGCCTGGCGCGACCTGACCGTCTACAGCGTCGGCTGGACGCTGCACGACCAGCGCGTCGGCAATCTGCAACTGCGCTACACGACGCGGCAGCAGCCGATGCCGACCTCGAAGCTGCTCGAGCGCGCGCTCGCGCCGGCGACCGCGAACGACGTCGTCTCGCTCGGCTGGACGCGGCCGTTCGGCACGCGTGCGAACCTCAGCGTGTCGGCGAGCTACGCGACGTCGCCGTATTACCTGATGATGCCGACCTACCTGTCGCGCAACGACGGCACCGCGGGCCAGTTCGAGTTCGACGCGCTCTGGTCGCTGCGCTTCTGAGCGCGGCCGGAGCGGCGCGCGGCGCCGGCGCCGCCTACAGCACTTCCGACGCGAAGTCCGCGAGCCGCGAGCGCTCGCCGCGGCGCAGCGTCACGTGCGAGCTGTGCTCCCAGTTCTTGAAGCGGTCGACGGCGTAGGTCAGGCCCGACGTCGTCTCGGTCAGATACGGCGTGTCGATCTGCTCGACGTTGCCGAGGCAGATCATCTTGCTGCCCGGGCCCGCGCGCGTGATCAGCGTCTTCATCTGCTTCGGCGTCAGGTTCTGCGCCTCGTCGATGATGACGTAGCGGCTCAGGAACGTGCGCCCGCGCATGAAGTTCAGCGAGCGGATCTTGATCCGCGAGGCGAGCAGGTCGTTGGTCGCCGCGCGACCCCAGGCGCCGCCTTCCTGCGGGTCGGTCAGCACCTCGAGGTTGTCGGTCAGCGCGCCCATCCAAGGCGTCATCTTCTCCTCCTCGGTGCCGGGCAGGAAGCCGATGTCCTCGCCGACCGAGACGGTCGCGCGCGTCATGATGATCTCGCGGTAGCGCTGCTGGTCCATGACCTGCGCGAGACCGGCCGCGAGCGCGAGCAGCGTCTTGCCGGTGCCGGCGGTGCCGAGCAGCGTGACGAAGTCGACCTCGGGATCCATCAGCGCGTTCAGCGCGAAGTTCTGCTCTCGATTGCGCGCCGAGATGCCCCAGACCGTGTGCGATCCGCTGCGGTAGTCGTCGACGATCTGCAGCAGCGCCTTGTGACCGTCGAGGCGCAGCACGCGCATCTCGACGTCGTCGTCGCCGGGCAAATACAGGTTCTGGTTCGGATGCCAGTCCTCGTCCTTGCGGCGCCGGACCTCGTAGAACGTACGCCCGCGCTCCGACCACGAGCGCAGCTCGCCGTGACGCTCCCAGAAATCGGCCGGGAGCTCGGCGACGCCGCTGTAGAGAAGGCTGAAGTCGTCGAGCG
>DASWOS010000510.1:0-6784 GCA_036398645.1 Dokdonella sp.
CTGGTCCTTCGGTGCGCTTCGCACACCGTGTTGCCGCGGGACGAGATCGAAACGGTGAGCTAAGCATGTAGCGCCGGGCACGGAGTGCCTTCGGACGCGGGTTCAATTCCCGCCGCCTCCACCAAATGCAAGTTCGGCGAAAGCCGACGAGGGCCGCAACCCCGCGAGAGCGCAAGGTTTCGGCCCTTTTTTTGACTCGGCGCGGCGAGAGCCGCGCGTCGCGCGCCGGACCGGCTCCCTGCCCTTCGCTTCGTCGATGCGACGGACCGACTTAACGGCACGCGAACGGCGTACGTCTCGGAGACGGCCATATGGCCTGACGTCCGGCGCCTTCCGACGACGTCGGCCGGCTGCCGGAACGTGTCGCTCGCCGCGACTACTTACCGCCGCGGTCTCAAATGGCGATCACCCGTGGTCTCGGCCCGCTCGGCGCGACTTCGGGATTCCGAAAAATCCGGATCATTCGGTGCGGCGCAACCGGAGCGTATCCGAGGCCGCGCCGCTCCAAGTCTCGCACCGCGACGTCATTGGTCGAGCATCCATGCGGCCTCGAGCGACTGGAGCCCGACCGTCGTCGCCGGCACGGAGTGACGAACCGCACGTGAGCCGCAAGCGCGTACGGCATCGAGAGACGGCTCGCGCCGGCCCATCGTCACGATCGAACCGATTCTCACGACGCTGCGCCGATGGATCGACATGCGCGCGAGGCCGGCCGTCGGATGCGTCATTCGAAGTCGGCCAGAAACACCGTATCCGCCGCGATCGGAGAGCATTTGTGCGACGAGGCCGTCGTGCCAATCCGACCGACGGGCATGCTCGACGACCACAGCAATGCCCCGGTATCATGCGCGTACTTGAATACGTCCTGCTCCACCGGATCGTGCGATCCGGTGATCACGACGTCGTCGTTCGCGTCGATCGCGACGCCGAGCCCGAAATACGACTCGGGGCCCGTCCACGCGCCAACGCACCGCGCCGGTCGCAGCGTCCACCTTGATCACGAGCGACCCGTACGACCGGTCCGAGAACCATTGCGTACCGACGGCGACGATGTCGCCCGTCGAATCGACGACGGCTTCGGCGAATTCACCCCGGGCGTAGTCGTCGAGATGCCACGTCCGGAGCAAGGCACCGTCCGTACGTGCGATTTTGGCGAGCCAAGGCGTGCCGGCGGGTTGGATCGGCAGTGAGACGTCTTCGATCTGCGCGCGCCCGGCGAGCACGATGCCGGGTTCGCCGGCCTCCGAAAGCAGCATCACGCTCCTGGTATTCGCGTCCCAATCCGGCATGGAAGGCGAGTCGATCAAGTTTCCGCCCTGCCCCGCATCGAACAGAGCGTCTCGCCACGGCGGCACGTGCGCGTACAACGACTCGGTCCAGACGAGGCTCTGCGCAGCCGCGGATTGCGAGAGCAGCAAAGCGGCGGCCATGCCGAACAGAAGCGTCACGCCGGGCGGTCGATCCTCTGCGCAGAGCCGCCTTCTGCGGACACGAAAATCCGCTCGCCGAAAATCGGCGAATACGATCCACGTGAGCATCCCCCGAGCTTCGTTCGCCGATACGACGGGCAGCGGCCGCAATCCATTCTACATACGGCGTTCACGCGTCGTCGACGCATGCCGACCGCGGGATCGCAGCTACCGCGTCGTGCGCAATGGCTTTGCTTCAGCGGCCATCCGCTCGCTCCGAGCGGGTGGCCGGGCGGCGAATCTCGACCCGCCGCGAGAACACTCATTCTTGTTCCGGCCAGCGGTCGAACGTCTCGATGTCGTGCCGCGCAGCGATGTGCAGCGCCCGACTCGCCGTGCGCGGCGGCATCCGCTGCGCGGGTTTGCGAAACGGGGCCGGAGAACTCGAACTTCGTCTGCGTTCCGATTCGCGCGGCCGCGCTGCCGGAGCGACGAATCGGCGAAGCGGACCCGACCGCAGCGCGGTTCATCTGCCCCTCACGTCGGCGGCCGCATTTTGCGCTCGTACGGACCGCGTCCGCATCGCGGCCGCGGGTCGCGTCTCCAGCGGCCGCGTCGATTCGCCGTCGCTCCGAGCGCGCACCGGGCGAGGCCGCGTCCTACCTTCCCCGGCCGATGCTGCGCCCGCCGGCATGCGACGAGCGCGCCCGCAGGAGGACCGACGCATGGAACATCCGATCGACCCGAGCCTCACCCGCCGCGAGCTGCTGATCGCGAGCGCCGCGTCCGCGGCCGCGGCCGTCGTCGCGCCGTCGCTCGCCGGCGCACGCGGCACCACCGCGCCGCCGTCGCGAGCGCCGGTCAATGCGAAGATCAGGCTTCGCGTGAACGGTCAGCCGCGCGAGCTCGAGCTCGACACGCGCACGACGCTGCTCGACGCGTTGCGCGAGCACCTGCAGCTGACCGGCACGAAGAAAGGCTGCGATCACGGCCAGTGCGGCGCGTGCACGGTGCTCGTCGACGGCCGCCGCATCAATTCGTGCCTGACGCTCGCGGTCATGCACGAGGGCGCCGTGGTCACGACGATCGAAGGGCTCGGCCGCCCCGGCGCGCTGCACCCGATGCAGGCCGCCTTCGTGAAACACGACGGCTACCAGTGCGGCTACTGCACGCCGGGCCAGATCTGCTCGGCGGTCGCCGTGCTCGACGAGATCGAGCGCGGCATCCCGAGCCACGTCACCGCGGACCTGAGCGCGCCGCCGCGGCCGACGCCCGAGGAGCTGCGCGAGCGCATGAGCGGGAACATCTGCCGCTGCGGTGCGTATTCGAACATCGTCGACGCGATCGCCGAGGTCTCCGGGAGCGAAGCATGAAGGCCTTCACCTACGAGCACGCGCGCTCCCCGGCCGAGGCCGCGGCGAAGGCCGCGCGCACGCGCGGCGCGAAGTTCATCGCCGGCGGCACGAACCTGCTCGACCTCATGAAGCTCGAGATCGAGGCGCCGACGCATCTGATCGACGTCAACGGCCTCGCGCTGGACACGATCGAGCCGACGCCGGACGGCGGCCTGCGCATCGGCGCGCTGGTGCGCAACACCGACCTCGCCGCCGACGCGCGCGTGCGCCGCGACTACGCGCTGCTGTCGCGCGCGTTGCTCGCCGGCGCGTCCGGCCAGCTGCGCAACAAGGCGACGACCGCCGGCAACCTGCTGCAGCGCACGCGCTGTCCGTATTTCTACGATCCGAACCAGCCGTGCAACAAGCGCCTGCCCGGCAGCGGCTGCGCCGCGCTCGGCGGCTACAGCCGGCCGCACGCCGTCGTCGGCGCGAGCGACGCCTGCATCGCGACGCATCCGAGCGACATGGCGGTCGCGATGCGCGCGCTCGACGCGACGATCGAGACCGTGCGCGCGGACGGCTCGATGCGCCGCCTCCCGATCGCCGAGCTGCACCGGCTGCCGGGCGACACGCCGCACGTCGAGACCGTGCTCGCGCCCGGCGAGCTGATCACCGCGGTCGTGCTGCCGAAGCCGCCCGGCGGCACGCACGTGTACCACAAGGTGCGCGACCGCGCGTCGTACGCGTTCGCGCTGGTCTCGGTCGGCGCGATCGTGCGCCGCGACGGCAGCGGACGCGTCGCGCTCGGCGGCGTCGCGCCCAAGCCGTGGCGCGTCGAAGCGGCCGAGGCCGAGCTGCCGCGCGGCGCGAAGGCCGTCGCCGCGGGGCTGCTCGCGGACGCGAAGCCGACGCGCGACAACGCGTTCAAGCTGACGCTGGTCGAGCGCACGCTCGACGCGGTGCTGAGCGAAGCGAAGGGATGATGCGATGAAGTTCGATGCACCCGCGACGACGAACCCGATCGACCAGTTGCGGGTCGTCGGTCGACCGACCGACCGCATCGACGGCCCGCTGAAGGTGACCGGCACGGCGAAATACGCGTTCGAGTACGGCGACGCGGTCGACCGCCCCGCCTACGGCTACGTCGTCGGCGCCGCGATCGCGAAGGGGCGCATTGTCTCGATCGACACGTCCGCGGCGAAGGCCGCGCCGGGCGTGCTCGCCGTCGTCACGGCGAGCGAGGCCGGCCCGCTCGGCAAGGGCAAGTACAACACCGCGAAGCTGCTCGGCGGCCCGCCGATCGACCACTACCATCAGGCGATCGCGGTCGTCGTCGCGGAGACGTTCGAGCAGGCGCGCTCGGCCGCGGCGCTGGTCCGCGCCGAGTACGCGCGCGTACCGGGTCGCTACGATCTCAACGGCGCGCGCGCGTCGGCGGTCAAGCCGAAGGAGGGCGACCCGGACTCCGCCGTCGGCGACTTCGCCGCCGCGTTCGCCGCGGCGCCGGTGCGGCTCGACGAGACCTACACGACGCCGGACCATGCGCACGCGATGATGGAGCCGCACGCGACGATCGCGGCCTGGGACGGCGATCGCCTGACGCTGTGGACCGCGAACCAGATGATCGACTGGAGCAAGGGCGACGTCGCCAAGACGCTCGGCATCCCGAAAGAGAACGTGCGCCTGATCTCGCCGTTCATCGGCGGCGGCTTCGGCGGCAAGCTGTTCGTGCGCGCCGATGCGGTGCTCGCCGCGCTCGGCGCGCGCGCGGCGGGCCGCCCGGTCAAGCTCGCGCTACCGCGGCCGTTCATGTTCAACAACACGACGCACCGCCCGGCGACGATCCAGCGCATCCGCATCGGCGCGAACGCGGACGGCACGATCGTCGCGATCGGCCACGAGAGCTGGTCCGGCGACCTGCCCGGCGGCTCGCCGGAGACCGCCGTGAGCCAGACGCGTCTGCTCTACGCCGGTGCGAACCGCATGACCGCGATGCGGCTCGCCGAGCTCGACCTGCCCGAGGGCAACGCGATGCGCGCGCCCGGCGAGGCGTCGGGGATGATGGCGCTCGAGATCGCGATCGACGAGATGGCCGAGAAGCTCGGCATCGATCCGATCGAATTCCGCATCCGCAACGACACGCAGGTCGACCCGGAGAAGCCCGCGCGGCCGTTCTCGCAGCGTCGGCTGATCGAATGCCTGCGCACCGGCGCGGAGCGCTTCGGCTGGAGCCGGCGCGATCCGCGGCCGGCATCGCTGCGCGACGGCCGCTGGCTCGTCGGTCTCGGCGTCGCCGCCGCGTTCCGCAACAACATCGTCATGAAATCCGGCGCGCGCGTGCGCCTCGACGCGAGCGGCATGGTCACCGTCGAGACCGACATGACCGACATCGGCACCGGCACCTACACGATCGTCGCGCAGACGGCCGCCGAACTCCTCGGCGTGCCGCTCGATCGCGTCGTCGTCCGCCTCGGCGACTCGAGCTTTCCGGTCTCGGCGGGCTCCGGCGGGCAATGGGGCGCGAACAGCGCGACCGCCGGCGTCTATGCGGCGGCGATGAAGCTGCGCGAGACGATCGCGCGCACGGTCGGGCTCGATCCGAGCGAGGCGACGTTCGCCGACGGCGAGGTGCGCGTCGACGGCCGTCGCGTGCCGCTCGCGCACGCCGCCGCCGCCGGCGAGCTCGTCGCCGAGGACGTCATGGAGTACGGCGACCTCGACAAGAAGTATCAGCAGTCGACGTTCGGCGCGCATTTCGTCGAGGCCGCGGTCGATTCGGCGACCGGCGAGATCCGCCTACGCCGCATGCTCGCGGTCTGCGCGGCCGGACGCATCCTGAATCCGAAGTCCGCGCGCAGCCAGGTCATCGGCGCGATGACGATGGGCGCCGGCGCCGCGCTGATGGAGGAGCTCGTCGTCGACAAGCGCCTCGGCTTCTTCGTCAACCACGACCTCGCCGGCTACGAAGTGCCGGTGCACGCCGACATCCCGCACCAGGACGTCGTGTTCCTCGACGAAGTCGACCCGATGTCGTCGCCGATGAAGGCCAAGGGCGTCGGCGAGCTCGGCATCTGCGGCATCGCCGCGGCCGTCGCGAATGCGGTCTACAACGCGACCGGCGTGCGCGTCCGCGAGTACCCGATCACACTCGACAAATTCCTCGATCGGCTGCCGCGCAGCGCATAGGGCGGCAGCAGCGCGCAGGCGCGCCGGCGACCGGCGTGCCGCGAGCGAGTCGCCACACCGTCCGCGTCGCGATCGCGATGGGCCCGCGCCGATCCGGGCGTAGGCCGCGACTCGCAAAGGACGCAGCGGCCGACGCCGCTCGTCGATGCGGCGTCGCGGCCGCAGACGCCGGGACGACCGAATCGACTCGACCGCGCGAGTGCGCTCAGCGCCCGCGAACGCGCCGGCCGCGGCGATCGCCCGACGCTCGTCCCTCCTCGACCGCACTCGACCGGCCGCGCCGCCGACGGGCCGCGACCGGCGCATCGGCCGGCCGCAGCGCTCCGCCAGCTGAACGCCGGACCGTGCGGGCTCGACGATCCCGCTTCACGGACCGCACGCGGCGCGTACATTGTCGGTCGCGGTGCAGGACGGGACCTGCGCAGGAGAACGGACGATGGATCATCCGCAGCGGGCAATGTCGTCGAGCGGCCTCGGCTTGCGCGGCGCGCCGGCGATCGCCGGGGGATGCCGTGCGCCGGGCGCCGTGTTCCGCCGCGAGCGCGGCGGTTCGCACGCCGCGCAGCCGACGCGTCGAGATCGACCGCGCACGGCGCCCGTTCGAGCCGAACGATCGCTCCGGCACGTCGTACCGGCAGTGCCGGTGCGTGGAGCGTAGCCGATGCGATCCGCACTGCTGATCATCGACGTCATCAGCACGTTCGACTTTCCCGGCGGTGGAGCGCTGTTGCGCCACACGCGCGCGATCGCGCCGACGATCGAGCGGCTGAAGGCGCGCGCGCGAGCGGCGCGCTGCCCGATCGTCTACTGCAACGATCACTTCGGCGAGTGGCGCGCGGACCTGCACATGCT